>JAFQPR010000017.1 GCA_017411605.1 Clostridia bacterium
AAACTTTAGCTACCCTCGAATGCGCTAAGGGGCTAGGGGGATTTAGAGCGAAAATTTGCGTTCTCCCACCTGTGAGGCGTATATAAATACGTCGAGGGAGGGAAACGCGAATAGAAAATGACTTTAATTTGATGGAGAAATTCGTAGAATTTCAACCTTATAACACATATTCTTAGCTCATTTGTTGATTTTAGAGCTTCTTTATGTCGTTTTTTTGTCATTTTCGGTTGCGCCTAAATGCGCCAGCCCCCTTTTTATCGCTGATATTAAAGATTTACCTTATTCTGAATCTCGTAAAGAGTCTTCATAGCGTTACGTCTTTCAATGCACTCCGCCTTCATTTCGTCGATCTGCTCCGCTGTGAACTCGTCAAGGTCACCTGGAGCAAGCTTGCCCTTATACATTCTGTCAAGCTTAAGAGCGTGAGTGATATCACCGTCAACTATCTTGCCGTCCCTCTCGCAGATAACGATATTCGACTTGCCCGCAAGAAGCATATCTACGGCATACGAGCCCATAAGAGTCGCAAGGAGTCTATCCTTAAGAGTGGGGTTACCGCCTCTTACGATATGCGCAAATCTCGCGAACTTCGTTTCAACACCCGTTTTGGTCTGTATCTTACTCGCGAGAGCGGGAGCATAGTCCGCGCCGAGTCCTTCGGAGATAAGAACGATGAAGTTGCGCTTTCCAAGCTTTCTCGAGGTCGCTATCTTCTCAAAGAGCAGCTCCTCGTCAAAGTCAAACTCGGGAATAGCAACGGCGGTTGCGCCTGATGCAATGGCAGTATTAAGAGCAATATCTCCCGCATCGCGTCCCATAACCTCAACAACGTTACATCTCGCGTGAGATTCACAGGTGTCGCGAAGCTTATCAACAAGCTCAATAACGGTATTCATAGCCGTGTCATATCCGATAGTATTGTCGGTAGAGGATACGTCGTTATCAATAGTTCCGGGGATACCAACGCAGGGCACTCCTCTCAGCGTAAGCTCGGTCGCGCCCCTGAATGTTCCGTCGCCGCCGATAACAACAAGTCCGTCAATGCCAAGCTCACGGCAGGTAGCAATAGCCATCTGCTTGCCCTCCTCGGTAAGCATCTCGGGGCATCTGTCCGTATAAAGTATAGTACCGCCCTTATTGATAATGTTTGAAACGTCTCTTATAGCAAGAGGCTTTATGTCCTTATCGATAAGTCCCGAATATCCGCGCATGATACCTACGACCTCAACGCCGTTTGCAATCGCGCTCCTTACTACCGCTCTGATAGCGGCATTCATACCCGGCGCGTCACCGCCCGAGGTAAGTACACCAATTTTTTTAATCTTACTCATTATTTTTCCATCCTTGTGGGAATATTGTTTTTTTCAATTAATCATTATACATCAATCTTCGGATTTTTTCAATCCCATTTTGTAATTTTCTATATATTTTATCTTTACCTTTTAGATATTTTTGCCCGTTTTTAAAAAAACCTCGCACTCACGCAAGAAAAATTATCATATACCGATTGACAAAAAAGTAATTTAGTGATATAATTCTCCTATATATCATTTGGGAAAACTCAACGTTTCTAACAAGGAGGTTTTATATGGATATTGCAATAATCGCAGATGACAATAAAAAAGAGTTGATGATACAGTTCTGTACGGCTTATTGCGGAATTCTCAGCCGCCATCATTTGTGTGCCACGCATACTACGGGTAAGTTCATCTCCGAGGCTACGGGACTCGAAATAGAAACCTTCCTTATGGGAAGCTCCGGAGGTATGGAGCAGATAGCATCAAGGATATCGTATAATGAGATAGATATTGTTTTCTATTTCCGCAGCACGGACCCGGCAAAGGAAATTCATGATTACGAAAGCACCCTGCTTCGTCTTTGCGACGTTCATAACGTTCCTCTCGCAACGAATATTGCTACGGCAGAGGCTCTCGTTATTGCCCTCGACAACGGCAGTCTTAACTGGCGTGAGCTTATCAATCCACGCAGTAATTACAATATGAAAAAAAGAGGACTTATTTAAGTTCCTAAAACATAATCGGGCTGTTTCGTCTAATAGCAGAGATGAAGCAGCCTCGTTTTATACGGAGTCGCTATGCTGAAAAAAATCAAGCTTAATATAGAATCCTATATAGACAACCTCGACGAGCACGGTCTTTCCGACGGTGAGCCCGAAATCAACCGCGCGGCTCACACGGGTACTATGAGAATATACGACGGTGAGATTGCCCTTACCTATAAGGAAAACGGCGAGGGCGGTCCCGTTACCTGCTCGGTCACGGCAAAGGCGGGCGCTGTTACGGTAAGGCGCAACGGCGCGGTGGTGTCCACCATGGTCTTTGACGAGAGGGAGATATACAAGACGGTTTACTGCGTTCCGCCGTACAGATTTGATATGGAAATAAAAACGAAAAGAGTCAGAAACTCCCTATCGGAATCCGGAGGCGCGCTGGAGATACTTTACGAGATGGATATCGGCGGAGCAAAAAAACAGACAAGAATGAAAATTACTGTAAGCGAGGTGTAAAGCAATGACCGTAACCGAGCTTAAAAACAAAATAAAATCGGGCACTCTTGGCGGAGCTTACATTTTTTGCGGAGAAGAAGATTACCTCAAAAAGTATTATTTGCAAGAAATTGTAAAGCTTAGTTGTCAAGAGGAAGCATTCTCGCTCTTTAACAGAGTTGTTTTCGACGGAGCAGATATAGATATTGCGGAAATTGCAGAGTCAATAAAAGCTCCGCCGATGATGTCTGACTACAAGCTTATCGAGTGGAAATATCCCGATATCGAGCATATGAGCGAGTCCGAAAAAAAGCTTCTTGTTGAGCTTGCCGAGTCACTCTCGGAGTACCCTTACGTCATACTCATACTCTTCACCGACGCGGAGGGCTTTCTCCCCGGAACCTCAAAGCGCCCCTCGAAGGGCGCGGTAAGATTTGGAAAAACCTATAATATAGTTAATTTTGAAAAATCCACAGACGCGCAGCTTATAGGATGGCTTGGACGCCATTTTGCGGCAGAAGGGATAAGGGCGGAGCCCGACACGCTTGCGGCGCTTATCTTCCGCGCAGGTCACTCAATGGAGGTGCTGCACGGCGAGGTGCAGAAGCTTGCCGCTTATGCAAAAGCTAACACGCTTACTGCCATAACAAAAGCAGAAGTGGATCTCGTCGCATCGCCGACGCTCGAATGCGACGCTTTCGCGCTCTCGACCGCAATTACCGATAAGCACAGAGAAAAGGCGTTCTTGGCGCTCAAGGATATGATAGGTAGACGGGTCGAGGCGGGCGCAACGCTCGCAACCCTCGCAAGGAGCTTCGGAGAACTCGTTACCGTTTCTCTTCTGCTCGACGAGGGAATGGATTCGAGAGATATCGAAAAGCTACTCGAATGGAATCAGTATAAAATAAAAATCTGCATCAATTCAGCAAAAAAATGGGGTACGGCAAGGCTTTCCGCCGCTACCTCGCGCCTTCGTGAGCTTGACGCCGAATCAAAATCTGGCGGCGTTTCGGGCTACAAGGTAATCGAGATGTTTATTTGCGAATACATTTGATAATTTATAAAATATAAAAGAAGATAACAAATGGAAAATCGGATTCAAAAACAAATCGCGAAAAGGCTCACGCAAAAGGCAAAGCTTATACTCATTGCGGCAGCCGCTATACTGCTCATCGTTTCAATTACCGTTACTTCTTTCGCCGTGGTGCTTAACAACAAGATAACCGATACGGTCGGCACCGGAGCGAGCAAATACTACGGATTGTACGACGTTACGGATCACGATATTAAATACGTTAAAATATCGGTCAAAAGATACGGAAGCATTGTATTATTGCTCGACGCAACAAACGCCCCGATAACCGTGGCGAACTTTCTCGAGCTTGCAAATTCCGGATTTTACGACGGGCTCACGTTCCACAGAGTCATAGACAATTTTATGATACAGGGCGGTTGCCCGAACGGTGACGGAACAGGCGGCTCCGGTAAAAATATTATCGGAGAGTTTGCCGTTAACGGTCATTGGAACGGTATATCCCACATAAGAGGTACAATTTCAATGGCCAGATCTCCGTATTCATACAATTCGGCATCGAGCCAATTCTTTATCTGCAACGCCAGCGCTGAGGATAGCCTCAATTTTCAATACGCAGCATTCGGCTTTGTTATAGCCGGGATGTCCGTCGTCGACGAGATAACCGCAAGCTCGCTTCCCCACATTCCGGATAAGGAAACCGGAACTATTCCGAAAAAAAGACATCAGGCAAAAATAAAAAGCATCGTCGAAATAAGTGCCGAGGAGGCTTTGGCATATGCCGAAGCCGCAAACGGATAATGATAATATTTTTTATTTTACGTTGCAATTACATCAGATAAAAAACAATTTTACATAAAGAGGACAGACATATGAACTCCCTATACATTCCAAAGGGTTATAAGCCAAAGCTTGACGTATACGACACGCAGAAGGCAATCTCGTTTATAAAAAGAACATTTCAGGACAGACTCGCCAATACGCTGCACCTGAAAAGAGTATCAGCGCCGCTTTTCGTTACTGCGGCATCGGGTCTTAACGACAACCTTTCGGGCAAGGAGCGCCCCGTTACATTTGATATTCCCGCCGTCGGTGAAAGCGCGCAGGTGGTTCATTCTCTCGCAAAATGGAAGAGAATGGCGCTCAAGGAATACCGCTTCTACGTCGGTAACGGACTTTACACCGATATGAACGCGATCCGCCGTGACGAGGACCTTGACAATATTCACTCGATATACGTTGACCAATGGGATTGGGAGCGAGTTATAACACGCGAGGAGCGCACGCGCGAGTATCTTATCGATACGGTCAAAAAAATAGTTGCTACCATCTGCGACACGAATGATCTTCTGAAGGTTGACTTCCCCGCTCTCAACACAAAGCTTAACCGCGAGGTTAAGGTCGTTGACTCGGAAGAGCTCCTCGCTCTTTATCCGAGCCTTACCGCCAAGGAGCGCGAATACGAGATAACAAAAAAATACGGAACGGTGCTTATAATCGGTATCGGCGGAAAGCTCTCGAACGGCGAGCCGCACGACTCCCGTGCTCCCGACTACGACGATTGGGAGCTAAACGGAGATATCCTCTTCTACAACGAGGTCCTCGACAGAGCCTTTGAGATATCCTCTATGGGTATACGAGTTGACGAGGAGAGCCTCGCGCGTCAGCTTGCTCTTTCAGGCTGCGAGGACAGACGCGCTCTTCCCTTCCACAAATCCCTGCTTGAGGGCAAGCTCCCTCTCACCATCGGCGGCGGTATCGGTCAGTCGAGGCTTTGTATGCTTATGATGGGCTCGGCTCATATCGGTGAGGTGCAGTCATCCATCTGGGACAAGGAAACGCGCGAACGATGCGAAGCGGCAGGAATAAGACTGCTTTAATTGCATAATCACAATCGCCTTAACATAAAAACGCAAACAAAAAGAGTGAGCGCGGCGAAAAACGCCGATTTTGCTCACTCTTTTTTACTTTTTGACTTTTTTTATTTACTTATTCAACAATTTACTTATCTTCTTTTGAACTCTCATCCAATGATTTATGATGAATCTGCTTCCACGAAACATTTCTTTTAAAGATTGCAATGAATGCTATGGGAATAAAGGTCATCAAAAAGATAGGAAACGTGAAAGCATAAAGTATCTTTTTGAACGGCGTGGTTCTTATATGCTTCCACTCTGTTATAGTGGTCACAAGACTGTGAATAAGCACAAGGCCGTAAGCGCCGGCAGCAAGCGCGGCAAAAGGCAAAAGCGTTTCCGCCACGCCGTTACCCGTACAGAGCAGTACCACTGCGCCGACAATGTTGACAAGACACGCAATTATCGAGAGAAAATACGCCGGAGCGATGCTCATTATCATATCGTAGCAGGCTACGAATTTACGTGAAAACAGTCCGCGTCCGAGCGGCTTCCAGAACTTAGCGAAGGATTGAAGTCCTCCCTTGCACCAGCGCAGGCGTTGATTCCAGGACTGCGCAAAATCGGATACCTGGTCGTCATAAAAACGAGCCTCTTCGCAATATCCGAATTTTTTACCCCTTATTACGCTGTAGCAAGTGAATTCGTAGTCCTCGGTAAGAGTATGGAACGGCCAGCCGCCGTATTCTTTTCTGATGGAATTTGAGAACAAAAATCCCGTTCCCGCAACCTGAGGACACGCGCCGATGCGCATTCTCGAGCCGTTAAGATACTTCGAATCGCGCAAAAACCAAAGACCGGTACCTGCGGCAAGCCAGCTTTCCCCGTAGTTTTTCGAATTGCGGTAACAGGTAACCACCTCGTATCCGTCAGAGAAGGTCTTGTTTATTTCGGTAACAAAATTGCTTTCGAGTATATTATCCGCATCAAAAACAATAAACGCATCAAAATGATCCTCTCCGAAGGTCTCGGCCGTTTTCGCGAGACCGAAATCGAGAGCATAGCCCTTGCCTATCTTCTCGCTGTTGAATCGCTCAAACACCGTCACACCGAGCGCTCTGCCGACCTCCGCCGTCTTATCCGTACAGTTATCGGCGACAAGAATTATATCTATAAGCTCTGAGGGATAGTCCTGAGCTCTGATGCTTTCGACTAAATTCGCGATAACGTTTTCTTCGTTTCTCGCGCAAACCACAACAGCAAACCTATGGAGCTTTGATTCTTTATGCGCAGGAAGCTTTTTTACAAACGGCACTACGAGATAAATAAACTGGAACGCGTAGCAAAGCGAAAAAAGAATGCCCAAAACAAGATTTATTATAGAAAGAGTCTGCATATTTTAAAAACAACTCCGTTTTTATTTACTTAAGCACTGCTATTATACACTATTTCTGCCCAAAAAGGAAGAGGTTTGATCAAACTTTAATCTTTTTTCATTAAAGTTTATACCGAATTTAAAAAAAATTCACAAATATTTACGATTTTTTTCAAAAACCTATTGCATTTTAAAAAAAAATAGATTATAATATATTACACAGCGCACATTTTATGAAAGGTGGGAATGATAAATGAGCAAGAAGATTAACAAAAAGTTCCTCAAACTCTTTGTGGAGCTTGACAGTAATTGTTGCGACAAGCTTGGTGTAAAGGCAGGAGGCGTTACCGAATACATAAACCGTCTCGAGAGTGCTAGATTTGCTCCCAAGCGCGATGAAGTACTTGATGCTCTTAACAAGTACAGAAATGTAAGAAATGTTTTGGCTCACGACGCTAAGGCTATCAAGAAGAACAAGATCCTCATTAAGCGCGATCTTAAGTGGATCAAGAAGTTCATCAAGTCCCTTAAGCGCAAGAAGGACCCCATTTCTGCATACCTTCGCAAGGCTCGCAAGTATGCTCGTCGCAAGAAGTCCAAGAAGGTTATCCTTTGGCTTGTTGTAATCGCAGCAGCTGCTGCAGCGGCAGTATTCGGCTTAGGTCTTGTTTAATTAGAATAATTTCTTTTATCACGGCTGTCCTTTTGTGGGGACAGCCGTTGGTATTTTGGGAGGAATATGCTCGCTTCGTACCATAATCACACTCCCCTTTGCAACCACGCCGATGGCAGCGAAGAGGAATACGTTCTTCACGCCATAAAGCACGGATATAGTGTCTTTGGCTTCTCAGACCACGCGCCGCATCTGTTTTCGGAAGCGCTTTCAGCATCGAGAATGACGCCGGATGAGATCTCCGTATACGCCGAACGCGTGCTCAGCCTGAAGCATAAATACCGCGATTTTATAGACGTTCGCCTTGGGCTTGAGCTTGAATACTATCCTTATTATCATAAAAAGGATATGGAGCTTTACCGTCGGGCAGGGATAGAATATCTCATCTTAGGTCAGCATCTTATCGGTTACAGGGAGCCCGGCGTTTATAATAATTCCTTTGCGGAAACTCCAAAGAATGAGAATTACACGGAATACGTCAATCAGTGCATCGAGGCGCTCGGCACGGGCAACTTCTGCTATTTTGCCCATCCGGACGTTTTCAGATACCGCGGAGATCTCGATTTTTACCGCGAGGAGAGCGACAGGCTTATTCTTGCGGCTAAGTCACTTGATATTCCGCTTGAGGTCAATATGTACGGCCTCGTTGACGGAAGGCATTACCCGAATCCCGCCTTCTGGGATCGCGTATCAAGGTTTGGGGCCAAGGTCATTCTCGGACGCGATGCTCATAAGGTGATAAGAGTTCATAATGAGAGCGAATTTCCCGCAGCATACCGATTTATAGAAAAGCATAAGCTTGACCTTATCGAGAGTATAGATATACCCGATTCCTTGTAATATAATAAAAAAGCACTTATGATATACGGACTTTTTGCCGTGTGATCGCAAGTGCTTTTTTGATTAAAGCAAGCTTATTCGGCTAAACTTAATCAATATTATTTTATTTTTCCTTTTTTTCGAAGAAAATCATATCCCATATGTATCATTACGGAAACGACAACGGTTACGGACGTAACAACTATAAACAATATAGGATGGTCTAAAGCGGGCTTCAGGTGAAGCATATCTCCGAGCAGGAATACCGTGAGCGACGTGAAAAGCGCAAGGAGAGCCGCGCATATACAGATAACGCCGATACGCCACTCGGTATAAGGTCTGCAGAGAAAAACAAGGTTCATAAATGCCGCAACGGTTACGGCTACCGTGCATATCGCGCTGACCGATACCGCAGCAAAAACGTCGCTTTTACCTATTACCTGTGTTACGAAAACGGGAATAAGCATTACGACGGCATTCGGGACGCTCTTTCTTAAGACGACCTCAATATACGAGCCCGTCGCACGCCTGAAGTTAGGCTCAACCGTCAGCATCACCGAGGAGAGTCCTATAACTATCATCTCAACGAGAAGCAACTGCTTCGGGTCAAACGGATATCCCGAAAGAGTTATAAGACTGAGAACGGAGAGAACGAGCGTAAACACGGTCTTCATCAAATAAAGCACCGATGACATACGAACGTTATTTATACATCTTCTTCCCTCTTTAACTATATCGGGAAGAACACCAAAGTCCGAGTTCATAAGCACGATCTTGGATACCTTTCTCGCGACCTCGCTTCCGTCCGCCATTGCAATAGAGCAATCGCTCTCCTTCAGAGCAAGCGTATCGTTTACACCGTCACCCGTCATGGCTACGGTGTGTCCCTTCGATTTAAGGGTCTTTACGAGAAGTATCTTCTGCTCGGGGGTCACTCTGCCGAAAACGGTATATTCATCGCATACCTCGGCAAGCTCCTCGTCCGATATATCTCTGCAAGAGAGGTATTTCTCAGCGCCGATAATTCCTACGCGCTTTGCGATAGAGGAAACGGTTTCGGCGTGGTCTCCCGAGATCACCTTTACCGCAACGCCCTGCTCCTGGAAGTTTTCTATGGTATCCTTGGCGTTAGGTCTTATTCTATCCGATATCGCGATTATCGCGATAGCCTCTCCGACAGTTTCAAGCTCGTCCTGCTTCGCAAGCACGAGAACTCTCTCGCCGAGCGAGGCGTGATAGCTTATTCTCGACTCTATCTCGGGAGAAATTGGGCATTTGACAAAATGAGGAGCTCCTATCGAAAAGCATCCCTCTCCCTCAATTCTGACCGATGAATACTTTCTTGCCGACGAGAAGGGTATCTTCTCGGTCACGGGCGCTTCACGGTCAACTCCAAAGCGTTCTATCAACGCCTCGCCCGTATGGTTGACAGACTCCTCGGCGCCCTCTATCATCGCCATAACGCGCGTAATGTATCGCTCTGAATAGTTATCGAATATCTCAACTTCGGTAACCTCCATCGTTCCGTCGGTTATCGTTCCCGTCTTATCAAGACAGATAACGTCAGCCGAGGCAAGCATCTCAATACTGTACATATCGCGGACAAGGCTTCCGCGCTTACCGAGGGTTATAACACTGACAGACAGCGTCAGGGTTACGAGAAGGAACACTCCCGAGGGTATCATTCCTATAACAGAGCCGCAGGTCTTGTTTACTGCCATAACGACATCCTTACCGTAGGCAAAGTAATTATTGAAGAACAGAAGTCCCGCCATTGGGAATAATATAATAGCTATATATTTAATCAAAGAGTTAAGCTCGCGGAAGAGGTTTGACGACGGAGCCTTAAAGCTCTTTGCCGCCTTCTCTATTTTATATATATAATTATCACGTCCGACGCTCGTTACTTTAACGTAGACCGAGCCGCCGACGAGGAAGCTTCCTGCAAGCACCTTATCTCCGCGAGTCTTCTTTATCGCGTTTGATTCACCCGTAAGCATGCTCTCGTTCGCCTCGGCAACTCCCGAGATCACAACGCCGTCGGAGAGTATCTGCCTCCCCGCTTCGACGTACATTACGTCACCGAGCACAACGTCTGATGAAAATATATCGTTTTTTATACCGTCACGAACAACGGTAGCTATTGGGTCCGTGGTTACGGACAGCTTTTCAACCGTTCTTTTCGCCCGAATCTCCTGGTAAAGCGCTATCAGCGTATTCGGCACTACCACCATAAGGAAGGTCAGATTCGAATAGCTTCCGACCGCGATAAGAACGGCGGTTACCAATGCCCAGATAAGGTTAAAGAAGGTAAAAACGTTATCGTATATTATTCTGAGATAGCTTTTTCCCGCTTTTGACTCCGCCTTATTGCAAAGTCCGCGCTCAAGACGTTCCTTTGCCTCCTCGACGGACAAGCCGCGAAGCTCTTCCTCTAACGATATATCTGTGGCATCTATGAGTTTTTCCAAATAATCACCACCGAATATATATTATATATCTATATCTTAATATTAACTGATCAAATTATCTATAATGATATCATAATTACGGTGGTAAGTCAATGTTAAACTATAAAAATAATTAAATTTTTCTACTTATGTTATTCTTATTTTTTTGTAAAAAAACACACTTGTACCCCTTTATGAGGTACATTTTTTAAAAAACTATTGACTTTAAACTAAACTTTGTATATAATAATGAAGGAAAAAGAGTCGGACGCGTCCGGCTTATATATAATAAAAGCTTTGACGAAGACAGTAGCGAAAATGAAAGGCTTCCAGAGAGTCGGGAGAGGTGTGAGCCCGGCAGCGAGTATTTTTCGTGAATATCACTTCCGAGCCGCACGTATGAAAGCCCGCGCAAGTAATGCATGACGTTTGCCCCACGTAATACGGGCGCATATTGATAGATATGTAATACGGTGGTATATTCCCGTTTCTTATCGGAACGGGTTTTTTTGTTATTTGAATTGTTATTAAATTTCCCAAAAGGAGTCTATATATGAAAGAAGTTTACGAAAAGGTCTCCGCCAGCCTCGGATTTGTCGAAAGAGAAAAGGCAACCAGAAAGTTCTGGGAAGAAAACGGAGTTTTCGAGAAGAGCGTTGAGATCCGAGAGGGCGCTCCGAATTTCACCTTCTATGAAGGCCCGCCAACAGCAAACGGTAAGCCTCATATCGGTCATGTTCTCACAAGAGTTATAAAGGATGCCATTCCCCGTTATCGCACTATGAAGGGCGTTCGCGTTCTTCGTAAGGCAGGTTGGGATACGCACGGCTTGCCCGTTGAGCTTGAGGTTGAGAAAAAGCTCGGCATAGACGGCAAGGATCAGATCGAGAGCTACGGTCTTGAGCCCTTCATCGGTCACTGCAAGGAGTCCGTATGGAACTACAAGAAAATGTGGGAGGATTTCTCCGGCACCGTAGGCTATTGGGTTGACAACGAGCATCCTTACGTTACTTATACCAACGATTTCATCGAGTCCGAATGGTGGGCTCTCAAGCAGATATTCGATAAGGGACTGCTCTACAAGGGCTTCAAGATAGTTCCCTACTGCCCGAGATGCGGTACTCCCCTCTCCTCTCACGAGGTTGCTCAGGGCTATAAGCTCGTTAAGGAAAAATCTGCTATCGCGCGCTTCAAGTGCGCTGACGAGGACGCTTATTTCCTCGCGTGGACAACAACACCCTGGACGCTTCCCTCAAACGTTGCGCTTTGCGTTAACCCCGAGGACACCTATTGCAAGGTTAAGGCGGCTGACGGTTATACCTATTATATGGCTAAGGCTCTTCTTGACAAGGTTCTCGGACCGCTTGCAAAGGAAGAGGGCGAAGCAGCTTATGAAATTCTTGAGGAGATGAAGGGTATCGCGCTCGAGCGCAAGCATTATCTTCCCCTCTTTGACTGCACGGGTGAGTACGTCAAGGGTCTCGGCAAAGACGCTCACTTCGTAACCTGCGACAGCTACGTTACGATGTCCGACGGTACGGGTATCGTTCATATCGCTCCCGCATTCGGCGAGGACGACAGCAAGGTCGGTAAAAAATACGATCTCCCCTTCGTTCAGTTTGTTGACGGCAAGGGTGAGATGACCTCTCACACTCCTTACGCAGGCGTGTTCGTTAAGAAGGCTGATCCGATGATACTCGACGATCTCAAAGCGTCGGGCAAGCTCTTCTCCGCTCCTAAGTTCGAGCACGATTATCCACACTGCTGGAGATGTAACACTCCTCTTATATACTACGCGCGTGACACCTGGTTCATTCAGATGACCGCGGTAAAGGATAATCTTATCCGCAATAACAATACCGTTAATTGGATCCCCGAAAGCATCGGTAAAGGCAGATTCGGAGATTGGCTTGAAAACATTCAGGACTGGGGTCTTTCACGTAACAGATATTGGGGCACTCCCCTTAATATCTGGGAATGCTCCTGCGGACACAGACACGCCATCGGCTCTATAGAGGAGCTTCGCGGAATGTCCGACAATTGCCCCGAGGATATCGAGCTTCACCGCCCCTTTATCGACGCGGTTACTCTTAAGTGCCCCAAGTGCTCGGGTGAGATGAAGAGAGTCAGCGAGGTTATCGACTGCTGGTTTGACTCAGGCTCAATGCCCTTCGCTCAGTGGCACTATCCCTTCGAAAACAAAGAGATGTTCGACTCGCAGTTCCCCGCAGATTTCATCAGCGAGGGCGTTGACCAGACGCGCGGTTGGTTCTATTCTCTTATGGCAATATCAACTCTTATCTTCGACAAAGCTCCTTACAAGAACGTTCTCGTCCTCGGACACGTGCTTGATAAGGACGGACAGAAGATGTCCAAATCCAAGGGTAACGCAGTAGATCCGTTCGAGGCTCTCGAGGCTTACGGCGCCGACGCTATCCGTTGGTACTTCTACTCCAACTCCGCACCCTGGCTCCCCAACCGCTTCTTCGGCGAAGCTGTAGTTGAAGGTCAGCGCAAATATATGGGTACGCTCTGGAACACCTATGCGTTCTACGTGCTTTACGCAAACATCGACGGCTTTGATCCCACGAAGCACACCCTCAACCGCAACACGCTTACCGTTATGGATAAGTGGATACTCTCCAAGCTGAACACGGCTGTTAAGCTCGTTGACGGATATATGGAGAACTACAAGCTCGTTGAGTCCACGAGAGTACTCGAAAACCTCGTTGACGAGCTTTCCAACTGGTACGTACGCAGATGCCGCGAGCGTTTCTGGGTTAAGGATATGCCCGAGGATAAGGTTAACGCGTATATGACGCTTTACACCTGCCTTGTTACTATCGCAAAGCTCTCGGCTCCTCTTATCCCCTTCATGACAGAGGATATTTACAGAAATCTCGTGCTTTCGGTTGACAAGAGCGCGCCTATCTCGGTTCACCTTTGCGACTTCCCCGTCTGCGATGAGTCGCTTATCGACCGTGACCTTGAAGAAAATATGGATGAGGTCGTTGACGTAGTCGTTCTCGGACGCGCCTGCAGAAACGCGGCAGCAATAAAGAACCGCCAGCCCGTGGCAAAAATGTACGTCAAGGCTGACAGAACTCCCGACGACAGCTTTATCTCGGTAATTGCCGAAGAGCTCAACGTTAAGTCGGTTGAATTTACAGACAACGTTAAGGGCTTCACAACTTACAGCTTTAAGCCTCAGCTTCGTACCGTAGGTCCGAAGTACGGTAAATATCTCGGTGCGATAAAGAACGCGCTTTCAAGCCTCGACGGCAACGCCGCTATGGATGAGCTTGAGGCTAACGGCGAGCTTAAGCTTGACCTTGGAGAGGTAGTAGCTTCTCTTACCAAGGACGATCTCCTTATAGAGATGACAAAGATGGAGGGATTTGAGTCCCTTTCCGATCACGGTATCACGGTGGTTATCGACAAGAATCTCACCCCCGAGCTTATTGAAGAGGGTAACGTTCGCGAAATAATCTCCAAAATCCAGACGATGAGAAAGGACTCGGGCTTCGAGGTTATGGATAACATCCGTCTTGCCTTTACGGGTAACGAAAAAATCGCAGCCATCGCAGAGCGCAACAAGGACGAGATCATGGGCGATACGCTTACGGTTGAGATTCTCTATAACACTACTCTCACTCATTCCAAGGAGTGGAACATCAACGGTGAGAACGTTACTATTTCAGTAGAAAAGATTTAATTTACTCAAATAGAGATAAGCCATTAGGCTAAAATAAATCAAAAGCAAAAAGCAAAAAACAAGACTGCTGTAAACGATTGTTTGCAACAGTCTTGTTTTTATTATCATTTTTTAAATTTTAATGTTTTTATATTTCGTTTTTATTCCGCTTCGGTTTCTTCGTTTGCCGCGAGATAAATCTCAGCGAGCTCGTGAACGATCTCATACTGCTCCGCGGAATAAACTCCTTCAGTCTCGGTAGCAAGAACCGCGTCGATATACTCGCTGACAGTAAACGTCCAGGTGGTATCAACGTAAACACCCTTGCCGTAATCGCAAGGAATTCTTACGGTAATTTCATCGTTTGCGCCATCGGGGTAGATAATACCCGTTACGGCGTAGCAATACTTAACGCCGTCAATCTCTTCCTCGCCCCAATCCTTTTTACCGAAGTTTTCACCCTGGATAAGAACGTTCACGTAGTCTACGTAGCCTTCGTCGATAATTGCGGCAGGCGCGTAAAGCTTAAAGTAAAGCTCGTCATTTTCATACACGGCGCGCACCTTAAGACTGTAATCCGCAACAAGACCTACGGTGTAAACTATAACTCCGTTGTTATTTATCTCTTTGTGCCATCCATACTTATAAACACCCGCTTTGCCGCCTATGGGAAGCTCGAACGGACGAACGGGCTCCTCGCTCTTCATCCAGGTCTGAGATATCTTATTCGCGCCCATAACGAACTGATACTTTACAGCTTCATCCGAATGAACTAACGTTGAAGGCGATTTTAGCTTCGGGACTTCTGCCGTCAAGGGATTGAAGTTTATCGAGTTATCAAAATACTCAAATTTGGAGAGACCTTGCGTAAGCTCAACGTCGGAATACGTAGTAACGGCAACCAGATCGTCACGGTTCGCTATGAGTTCCATCATATAATCGCCGTTGGAATCGGCCGCAAAGACGTTTTTACCGTAGAGATGCAGAGTACCAACTCCCATACCCGACGAGGCGCTCTCAACTCTGTATGACGTTATGCAATCGGTCATATTGACAGTACCGAACGCATTGTTGAAAAGCTTCAGCGCATCAGACTGATAATGCATAAATACACAGTTCGTCATATTAAGAACGGTATCGCTTCCCGCAGAATTGATCGGCGCCTTCGTTTCCATACTGATGATATTGGCATTGTTGAAATTCATTACGATCTTGCCGCCTCGGGGAATTATGTATCCGCTGTAATCGGAGTGAATACTGTAATAGCTTCCGCCGTTTACGTTAAATCTGCAGTTTTCATCGCAGTTCATTATTCCTACGTTATCAATAACGATGTCTATAAGGCACGCGGAATATGTACTGATATTCGCGCCGGGATACGTCACCTCACCGTAGGTAAAATCACCTACGTTCATTACGGAGGAATAACCTCTCACATTGAACACGTTTCCGCTAGTCGAGCTCTCGACAAGGTTAGCGCAATAAAGAACAGCTCCCTTTACCGAGGAATAAACGTTAAGTGTGGTATAATCACCCGTGCTTATAAGCGCAGGAGTTATCTTCGTGCTCGTATATATCTTTTTTCCGTTAAGGTCAAGATTGATAGTTCTGGGCGCATCCTCCGCGCTTGCAAAATAAAGCTGACGGGACGCTTCAATATTTCTGTTTATAACAACGGTGTCGCCATCCTCAAGACTTGAAGCCGCCTCCACAAGGTCCTCGAATGAGTCCCCGGTAATTTCTTTCAGGTTTCCGTCCTTATCATATACGGAGAACGCAGACGCTATCTCTTCTTCCCCCTCGGCATATCCGGCAACGGCAAAGGCGCAGAACGCCAAAGACAAAACAAGAGAAAATACCAACGCTTTTAATATTCTCTTCATCAAACTACCTCCGTTTGTTTATTGCGCCATCAGGCAGGAACGCCGTATAGCGGTAAATATCTGTTCTTTACTTCTTCGACGAGCTCCATCTGCTCATCCGTATATTTTTCGGCATTCGCATAGACGATATCGAGATACTTGGAGAGGTTAATTCTCCACATACCCTCAGCAGCCACAGGCTTCTTGCCGTCTATTATATCGCAAGGAATATATATCTCGAAGATTTCGTCAATGTCATCTTCCGCGATATTCATAGTAATATATTCATAATACTTTTCGCCGTCTATCTCGGCTTCCGACCAATCCTTTGCGGTAAAGCCTGAGCCTCCGATCATTCCCTCGGCGTAGCTTATGAAGCCATCGTCAATTATAAATGCGGGAACAAAGATATGATAGCAGAAAGCATCATCCGTATATTCGCCCTGTACCTTAGGATTGAAGTCTACGATATACGTGGATTTATAAACAACGCCTTCCTCGTTTATTTCGGTTTTCAGCCAACCCTTTTTATAAAGTCCGTCAGTACCCGTCGGAGAAATCTCGAAGGGTGGCTCGGGATCAACGCCCACTTGCCATAGCTCTTCTTTTTCATTGCCGTCATACTGCCAGGTGCATTTGAAGGTCTCGCTGCGAGGAACGAAAACAAAAGCATCTCCAAAATCGGTTATGGATTCCTGCAATTTGTTGAACCTACCCGAATTGTCGTATCTCCAATAATCGACTCCGCCCTGAACAAGCTCGCATTTAAGGCTCGTTCTTGCGGGAGTTTTTCCCTCTCCGTCTACAAGGAGGTTTGAGTCGAAGCCAAATCCCGCGCCAAAGATGTTCTCTCCCTCGAGCGTTACAAGATTCGTGCCGGCTCCGTTCTGCGCAACTAAGGAGTAGTTGGTTTTACAGTTCTTCATATAGATATTTGCCTGAACCTGATTAAATAGATACTTGCTTGTTCCGTCAAGTCTGAAGATCAGACAATTTTCAAGATATAGACTCGTTTCGGGATCCTCGGAATGTATTAGATTATTATTAGCATCAACAAGAATATCGGCATTCTTTAAGGTGATCACGCCATCACCGTTTCTCGGGTTGATGAAGCCCATCCAATCGGCAATGTTCGCAAAGTGCTGACCTCCGTCACCGTTAAAGCCGACAGTTCCCTTTCCTCTTATATCCACAAAGCAGGATGAGAAGGTCGAAATATTCGAGCCGGGATAGGTTTCGCCCTTAAGTGACACCGTACCGCCGAGATTGATAAGACCACCCTCTCCTGTTACGCTGAAAATGCATCCGCCTTGCGTGGACTTTGTCGCCTCATCTATCATATAAAGAAACGCCTCGGGCTTAGAGGACGTAACGTTAAGCGTCACGTTTCTTTGTACACCGAACATTGTGGGAACCGAACTTTTAGAGGTGGAATACAGTCCGTAGCCCGCGAGGTCTATAGTAATTTCTTTAGGATGATCAGCATCCGAATCGAGATATACTCCCGAGCCCATATACACGTTTGCGCAAAGAGTTACTATCGATCCGTCGGGAAGCGACTCAACAACTTTGGAAAAGCTATCGGTCTCTCCGTATTCCGTAACCGCGCCGTCAGCCGATTCGACGGTAAACAATACTTTTGTTCCACCGTCATCCGCCGTGGCTATTATTCCGCAGGCAAAAACCATAAGAACGGAAAGAAACACGGCAAATATACGCTTTGAATAAAGTTTCATATTTAACTCCACATATATTATTTAAAATATTTCATAATTCCTCATAATATACTATACATTAATTTTTGAGGTTTGTCAACGCTAAGGGCTGCCGTACTTCAATTTTCGTCATTTAGAACTAAGTGTTTTTTTATGTTTTGTGCATTTTAACAACACGTATGTAAATTAAGAGTACCTCGACAAAAAGCCGGCAAGAGTACGAAAACTCATGCCGACTTTCGGGTAAAATAATATTATTATCAACAAAAAAGCGGTCTTATCTGACGATCAGACTGCATAGCGAGAAAGCTTTCCTCGAGTCTGGAAAAATCGGCAACGAGGGAATGGGGCTTTTTCGCAGGAGAATCCTGAACGAGCGGTACGAAATATACCGACTTGCGCGTAAGTAGCTTTCCTATATTGCCGAGATTCTGCGACATTGCATCGTTTGACGCGAGGGCAATAAGAAGCGGTCTGTCGCACCGCAGATGCGCCTTAGCCGCCATAGTCACGGCAGAATCGGTAATACCGGAAGCGAGCTTTGCCAGGGTGTTTCCCGTGCATGGAGCAATAATAAGCGCGCTTAGAGGAGACGTCGGTCCGAGAGGCTCCGCATCCTTTACCGTGTGAATTATTTGACGTCCCGTAAGCTCTCTTACCTTACTCCTGAACGTCTCCTTGGCAAAGAACCGCGTGTCGGTATCGTAAACTATCTCGCTCATTATCGGCTGTATCTCGTGGCCAAGATGCGATAGACGCTCAAGCTGACGGAGCGACTCCGAAAGAGTGCAGAAGGAGCCGCAAAAAGCATAACCTATCATAATGTCTGTCCTCTCAAATCAAGTTTTTATATCCATCTCTCCGAGCATTCTTAAAACCGATTTTCCGAGAGCTATACCTGCGCTTCTCGGATACATAAACGACGGAACTGCGGAAAAACGCTCGACAGCTACCCCCTCCGGCAAGTTATCTCCGGGGGCGAGCTCTATGATTCTGACCTTGGCAAGACTGTCCCGCATATTATCTGATATCAACCTCGCAGGCGCAGTATTTATGAGTATATCGAGCTCGGAAAGCTTCGCTGCCGCCTCGGGTGACTCAAACGAAAGCGAGTCTACCCCTGATATTCCAAGCATACAAAGCTCCTGCCTCAGCTCGCGCTTAGACGTAAACACCGTAACTTTGCCCGAGAGAAACATCAGTATATGCAAAAGCCTTTGCCCTATTCTTCCATACCCTATTATTCCGAACGAAAGATCGCACGGGGCGCTCCTTTCCTCGGTGAGAATACGGCCAACAGTTCCCACCGCCGTAAGGCTCGCATTCTCGGCAAGGTACTCCTCATCCCTCGAAACGTCAATAACAACTGCGCCTCGCTCTGACAACAGCGCTCTATATTCCTTTGCTATGCCGTAGCCCACCACAACGTCGTACGAGGAGAGCTTTTCTGCCAGCTCGCTAAGAGGTTCTCTGCTTCCATTCAAGGTAATTCCGTCCTTACTGGTCGGTATGGGAAGAAGCGCGATGCTTTTTGCCGCCCGTATTCTTCTCTTTAAAATATATTCACGGCAGAACTCAAGTCTCTGATCAGCGCCGTAAGTATGAATATTCATACGCAATCAACCTTCTTTCGGTTTTCCCGAAGAGCATAGATCGGTATAGCATCGGCACCGTTCTATGCAAAAGCGAGGAGCATCTTTCGCACGAAGCGTCATAGTCCTCGCTTATTCTCATTATACGTTTTTTCGAAAAAGCTGTTACGGCGCTCAATCAACGTTCCGCCTTGCGGCTCTAAAAACGCTGAATTGATTTCAGCATTCTTCCGAGCAGTCACACTCTTCAGCGCACTCTTTTTCTTTCTTTTTGGACTTTTTGAGAACATTTGTTAACATTTCTGCTTTTTCACAGCAAGTTTTCTTTATACATGCGACGGCGCTGTATGCTCCGTATAACGCCATAGCGCCGACTCCTATAGCGAGAAGAGGACGCGTTTTCTTTTTTTCGTTTTTCATAAACATATTTTTACCCCCATTTTTATCTTACCGAAGATTTTTTTACGGCTGTTTTTATTTTTCCCATAAAAAAGCCGTTTATTTATTATTGACAAAACTTTTAGCGTGTTGTAAAATATATATAAGGATAATATTTTGTCGGAAAATGAAGGAGAGTGACCGAATTGATCAAATGCAAAAGATGCGAACATAAAAGCGATTACAACGGCAAGCCTTGCGCTATTTGCGGCAGCCCTCTTGTTATCGACGATATAGATATAGAAGAAACACGCGCCGAGCTTGAGCGGGCGCTGAAAGAAAGGAACTCATCAAAGATCTGCGCCTGCCGCCACCTGCTTGCAGATGCCGGGGATACCGATTCGGAAAGAGAATACGCGAAAATACTCGAAAAAGCTGATCCGCAGCTTAAAAATATTGACACGGCTATGGATTACTACTTCAGAGCTGCAAAGAAAAACGATCCGTTCTCGGCATACAGATTTTCAAAGCTCGTCGGCAGAAGCAGCGAAGATAACGCGAGATTCTGGCTGAAATATGCCGCCGTTCTCGGCTCGATAAACTCTTACCCCGATGCGTGCGAGCTTTTCTCGGCGGAGGGACGCGAGGATATAGCATCCTATTACTGCGCTCTTGCCGCAGCGTGCGACGATACCATTTCAATAGTAAACATGGCAAAAAGATGGTATGACGGCGTTGGCGTTCCCGCAAATCCCGCGCACGCGAAATGGTATCTTGACAAGCTCACGATACCGCCTATTCACGCGATAAAGCTCGCGTACAGACTCAGATCCACCGTTGCGGAGGAGCCAGAGCGGCTCATCTTCCCCGATTACGGTAAATACCTCAAGGCTCTCGCCGACGACGCAAAGCGCCTCGGTTTCTTCACTGCGTATTTCTTCCTCGTTTCGGGACTTTCCAAAAACGGTGATATAAACGCGGAAACCGCCCTCGGAATACTTCTTACCGAAGGTAAGGGCTGCGAGAAAAACGTCGAACGCGGAAAAGCTACACTCGAGCTCAGTATGGCTCACGGAAATCCCGCGGCGGCTATCTACCTCGGAGAAGGACATCTTTCGGGTGAATTCTTTGCAAAAAATCCCGCGTATGCGATAAAATGCTTTGAAAAGGCTGCTTCTCTCGGCTATCCCGATGCTTACGAGAAGCTTGGAGATATATATAAAGAAGGAAAACTGGTAACACAAAGCATCCCCCGCGCGCTTGAGCTTTATGACCTTGCTGCGGCAGGCGGATGCGCCTCGGCAAAGGAAAAATCGGACGGAATAAAAGAAAAAAGGCACGGATTCTATCTCGATGCCTATAAAATAATCAATAGCGGAAAGGCGGTCACCGAGGATGAAGCGTTCTCCGCGTTCAAGGCTTCGGCAATAGCTACCGCTATGGGCGACGTTCGCTCGATGACGCTGCTCGCAAAGTGTTACTTCTACGGTTTTGGAACGGAAAAGGACAGAAGCATGGGCTTCTATTGGTTCCGCGAAGCGGTTTCAGCGGGTGACAGAGAGGCAAATATCCACCTTGCTCTTTGCTATTCAAGAGGTCTTGGCGTTGCGTTCTCCTTCCGCGAAGCGGTAAAATATCTTAAGATAGCAAAATCTCTCGGACTCAACGGCGCTGCGGCAGAGCTCGAGCTGCTCTACAAGAGAAAAATGAAAAAGACAGTCCGCGCCCTCTACGCGCAGGCAATGGAGCTTCTTTATATGAAGAAGCCGATAGACGCGGCAAGACTTCTCTCATCCTTCGAATCCCTCGGCTACCCGAAGGCGCTATACACGCTCGGATGCCTTTACGAATTCGGAACGGGAGTTGCAAAGCCCGATCCCAAGCGCGCGCATAGTTATTACGAGAAGGCGTATATAGGTAATTCCACATTCGGCAATTTCGGCGATCCCGATTCGGATTATAAATTCAAAATAATGAAGCTTATACGGTAATGACCTGATTTAAAAAACGGAAGGCGGATTTATACGCAAATCAAAAATGATACGTTTTTGTAGAGCCTAACAAAATGGGGCTGTCGCATTTAGGCAACCGAATAAAAAACAGGGGTATTGTGAAATAAACACAGTACCCCTTTAATAGTAAGCACAAATTTGAGGAAATCAAGGTCGAAAACCTTTGGTTTTCCTCGTTTTTATTAATGTTTTTTATTCTACCGCCGTTCGCTCAACTCTCGCCGTACCTTTGTACGGCTTCGGTCACGAACGACGCTTTCTGCTCTAAATCCGTTCGCCCCAAGGTTCTGATCTCATTAAGAATATAATGTTAAATGCGTTTTCGAAGATTCGCTTTACGTATCAGCTTTATTTTACAAGATCGCGGATCGTTGCCGAATCAATGATAATCGAGCTTGCATATCGGTAATACATCTCGTCAGCAAAGCCGCTCTCACCGCCGCTCGCGGCAACCTTTTCGGCTCTGTAATCTTCGATTGCCTTGTCGTATTTTTCCGCGCTTTCAAAGTCATCCGCAGTCTTTCCGTATTCGAGCGCATAGGATATTTCGAGCTCGTTTCGGCAGAATTGCTCGTATGCCTCAGTGTTATCCATAAGTCCCTCGGCGCGGATTATCGAATAGAAGATTATCTTTTCAAGAACCGCCTCCTCGAGCCAATCCCATACGTATACGTTCCAATATGCGCCAACGTCAAGTCCGAGCTGATCAGTCATATATTCGTCAAAGCTCTCGTAGCCCGCGCCGTTTTCGTTGGCTATCTCGCACGCAAGCTCCATTAGTGAAACGTAATCGTCATAGTCGTGCTGCACCTCTTTTTCGAGCGACTTCACGATCTCGACGTTCTCTTTGATCTGCGCCCAGAGAGCCTGCTCCGCGAGTATCTTTCGGTTTTCCTCGTATTCGAGAGTGAGAGCCTCAAGATAATAATTCTCGCACTTTTCTACAAGAGTTTTACCCTCGTATTTTGCAAGTCTTGCCTCGGTGAGCCCGAGAGTTTTCATTATAAATTCATCGTCAAACTCGGGCGTCTTGTAGCACTCGGTCTTTGCTATGTATAAATCGAAATAAACAGTCTTGTTTCTGAGCTCCTCGTCCTCGTAATCGTACGGGAATACCGTTTTTACGGTAATAGGCTTTTCTTCGCCTCTCGATATATAGTCAACCGTGAAGTTTGTGAAGGTTATCTTCTTACCCGAGCCCTTGCGAGTGAGAGTTATGGGAGATTTATTCTCGACGCCGATTTTTTTCTCGGAAATGAAGCTGTAAATTTCCTCTCCCCATAAGCTTTCACAGTTCTCGTCGGAGAGGTCTATTCTAAGGTTAACTCTATCATAGAAAAGTCCGTCGTAATCCACGTAGCTCGCGGTTGCGTAAACGACATCATCCTCGCGTATCTCACCGCCGACGTTGGTATAAAACGGCTTATACGTTCCCGTTAAATTCGGGACCTTGCCTATTAGTCCGCTCTCAAAGCCGTGGATATACAACTCGGTATCCGCAAGCTCAATCTCCGACATCATTCCGCTGTCCACATTCTGAAGGAATATAAAGCTGCCGCTACCGACAACAAACTCGGCGTACTTATTCACACCGTAATTTTTGCAGTTATTGAGCCCGTTTATCTCTTTTACACGTTCTCCGTTTTCGTCAAGCAGATATGCCGAATAGTAGAAATATATCTTATCTCCCGCGCCTATCGGCTCGTAATACTGCACAGAGCCGCTAAAATCAAGTCCCGCCTTCTTTGCCGCGGCAGCGAGCGCCTGCGTCTTTTTATCCGAAACGTCCATAGCGTCGGGCTTGCGGATAGCAACGTCAGCCTGAAGACCCGTGTAATCGCTCTTTTCAACCTCTACGAACTTATCAAGGCGGTCATTTACGTAATCAATACGCTTTACGGGTATTCCGAACACCTCTCCGAGCGTATAGTTTTTCGTATGCATAACTATACCTATAACCACAGCCGTTACAATAGCGGTAACAATAACGAAGGCGAGTATTATAAACCACGTATGCCGGAAAAGATCCGTAAACTGTATCTTTTTCTTTTCTTTTTTTATATTTTCTGCCGCTGCGTTATTTTTTTCTTCCACAGATTCTCTCCTTTTTATTAATAATTAATATAAGAGTAATTCCGTTTTGTTTGATACTTACGAGATAGGTATGAAGGAGTCCGCATATGCGGTCGCCAACGCATCGCATCGCTCGTTATAGTCATGGCCGTTATGCCCCTTTACCCATACGAAGCTCACCTCGTGTATCCTCGTCAGATCAAGCAGTTTTTGCCAAAGGTCGGGATTTTTGACCTTGCCGCCACGCCATGCCGCCTTCTCCCAACCGTATACCCAGCCTTCAAGATACGCGTCAACCAGATATTTGGAATCCGAATAAAGCGTCACTCGGCAGGGCTCCTTGAGCGCGCGAAGCCCTTCTATCGCCGCGGTAAGCTCCATTCTGTTGTTCGTGGTTTCAGCTTCTCCGCCGCTCATCTCTTTTTCATATTTTCCGTAAACAAGTATTGCGCCCCATCCGCCGCGCCCCGGGTTTCCCCTGCACGCGCCGTCGGTATACAGCTGAACTTCTTTCATATTATCTCCCGATTAGTTAAAAACGGAGCCGCAGCATTCGCAGCGCAGCTCCGTTGTAGTCTTTATTATTTGCTTGTCTTTCTTGCGATCATGATGTACTTGGGCGCGCCGTTTTCATCGTATACGGTCTTGCCGTCGTCATCCTTTTCCACTGCGATAAGGTGGTTCATAAGAGCGTCAAACTGATGCGCAGCAAGCACGTTGTTTGCTCCGTAGTTCTCCTCATAAAGCTCAAAGAACTTATCGTCATCCTTCTTGAAGTCCTTGATCTCGGACTTATCGTAGGTAACGCCCTCGTAAAGACCGGATACGTAGTAGATAGTCATAATCTCTGCTACGTGCTCCTCTGCAAGCGCCCAGAGAGCATGCTTAGCCATAGTGAAATCGTTACCGATAACGGTAGCCTTATCCGTCCAGTTGGAATCCGTCTTCATCTTTGCGATGAGGAAGGTCTCAAAATCTCCGTACTTGTTGTAGTTGGTCTGAGTAGAAGTGTAGTCACCTGCATAGAAGTCAGCCTGGTAGATCTCATACATTCTGTCATAGGTCTCCTGAACAGCCTTTCTCGGATGATCGGTTACCTTAGCGGTAGCTATCATAAGCTTCCATACCGCAACGACAATATTGTTCTTAACCTCTTCGTTATACTCCTCGGTAAGATGCTCGCGAACAGCGGTTTCGAAGTCTGCAACTACAGCTTCCTTAGCCTTAGCCTCGTCTGCGTTAACCTTCTTATAAACGTTTGCAAGAGCGGTGTTAAGCTCGGGTGTAGCGGTTTCATCAAGAGTCTTCTTCGCGTCGCCCATCTTGGTATTTGCATCCGTTACTTTCTCGTCTGCTGCATTCCAACCGGCTTCGTCCTTTTCCTTGTCGATAGCATCGCGAGCCGCTACCTTATCGTCATAATCCTCTTTAGCGTCCTCGTAAGCGGTTTCAGCCTTATTGTAAGCCTCTACCTTCTCGGCAAGAGCCTTAAGCTCCTCTGCAGCCTCCTTAAGGCATGCAAGCTCTCTATCCTTGGTTTCGGTAGTTCCGTCATCCTTCTCAACCTCAGTGTCGGGAAGCTTTGCAAGAAGCTCCTTGAGAATAAGATCTGCGCTGAGCTCTTCTACTTCAAGGTAGTAAACAGGGTTAATATGATAGGTAAGAGTTGTCTTCGCGGGAATCTTGTAGGTATCCTTTAAAGACTTATCGTAAACAACGTTAGCGGAGGTATTATTGCTGAGATCAAGCTCGGACTTAAGCTCACGCTCAACGAGAATCTCTTCGTTGACCTTGTTTGTATCACCAACGGTGGAAACAACCCAGTTAACCTTTACGTTGGTATAGGTATAGGTTACATCTCCAACCTCTTCGGTGAAGGACTTGCCCTCTTCGGGCTTAAGCTCAGTACCAACCTTAGCCTTCTTATCTAAGAGAAGGTCAACAAGGTAAGAGCCCTTTGTAAGAGTAACTCTTTCATTAGTGTGGCTCTCTTCGCGGTTTACGTCCTTATTATCCTTGTCCTTTTCTGTCCAGCTCTTAGTGTAAGTAACATATACTACCTCACCCTCTTTAACCTCTTTTGCGGTAGAATCGGGAGTGTAGATATAAGATGCGATATCCTTAAGCTTGCCGTCCTCGATAAGCTTAACTATCTGATCTCTTATAGCGATCTTTGCTTCGTCGGTAATCTCGTTATCACCGAGAGGGAGCGTGGTCGTAGTAGCCTTTGCCATATTAGCGGCATAAAGGTAAACGTCCTCACCCTTTGCGTTCTTATAGGTTACATAATAGTTGTAAGTAAGCTGATCGAGAACACTCATTTCGCCCTCGGTAAGCTTATCGTCCTTGTTAACTCTGGTCAAAAGAAGGTCGTTATAGATATAGTGCGCGATCTTCTTCTCTCTGGTTTCTTTATCCGTTGTAAATTCACCGTCTTCAAAATCAAGGTTTTTGAGGCCGGCCTCAAAAGCAGCCTTATCAAACGTCATATACTGGCTAAGGTCGTCTTTGGTATAACTGTAACCGCAGGATACGAGCGAAAGAACCAGCATTACTACAACAAGAATAGAACTGATAATTCTTCTTTTCATTTTTCTTTCTCTTTCTCTATATTATTTATTATACAATTTTGTGGCAAGGATGAGCGTTTTTCTCACCCTCGCACATTAAGCACAGAACATTATAACATATAAATTTGAAAAATGCAAACATTTTTTAAAAAAATATCATTATTTATTAAAAATATTTTTGAGCAAGCGAAAAATGCGCGAATTTTGGCATTTTTCGCTCGTTTTTTTATATCTGCGCTTTAATTCAGTATGCTATCCTCGGGATAAGGAAGCTCGTTGTTGATATTATCCGTGTTAAGCAAGCCGAAATAGAGATTTACAAGCTTCTTGAATGAGAATATCGAAACGTAGAAATCGGAAACCTCGGCGATCTTAGTATCGTTGCCCGGTATCTGCTTGTACAAGTGCACAACAACGCGTCTGTCCGACACTCTGTAGAACTCATATACGTAGCTGAAGCCCTGCGCTATACCCGTATTCTTATCGTTCATCGTGATAGACATTCTCATAAGGAGCTTTCCGTTTTCGAGAGCATCCTCCTGCGCCTCGGCATCAATAAAGCCCTCGTACTGAGTGAAGTAAAGCGCCTGGATAAATTCCTTGAAGTTTGACGTTCCGAGAGAGTCAAGCTCATCATGGTTATCCGCGCCGTAAAGCTCACGGAAGCTCACAAAGCTCGTGTTCTTCTCGTCGAGATACTTCGACAGCTCGGTTTCGATGCATTCACCCGACGGGGTTACTATAACGTCGATAGCGTCGTACTTAACGGCATTCTTCAACTGCTCCGCGGTAAGCTTATTCTTGTTATAAAGCTTTCCGTTATATGCGTATACCCAGTTGTGATTGAGCTTATTACTGTACTCACCCTTAAGGTCATCCATCATAAACTCAAGGTCGATCTTTCCAATATTCGTGATATCGGTAAGAACGAGATTTCGTCTTGCGTAAAAATCAATAAAGCTACGCTCAAGGAACTCAAAATGCTCCGCGCTTATCTCGGCTATAACGTCGTAAAGGTCGGACGCTATATATCTCGTTCCCGTCGCGGGGTCAGCAGCGCTGATGTAAAGCGTAAATCCAAGAGTTGCTACGTATTCATAGTCATCAAGGCTGGTGAGGTAATCCTCCATCGAGGTCTTATCGGATTTATACTCCTTGACAGTTATACCTCTCGGAAGCTCAAAGTAGATAACGTTCTCATAGAGTTTATTTTCACTGTATCCGTACTTCATAAGCTTTTCGGGGGTTATTACAACGTCAACGGTCTTTGCTCCTACAAGTCCCGTAGAGCTGCTTGCGTTGGTAACAAGACCGCCAAGCAATCTTACCACGGCTTCACACGCGGATGCGTTAAGTCCGTAAAGCGAGTAGTCGCCCTTCGCGGTTTTACCCGTGGTGTTGAGGTAGAAGGATTCACCGTAATAAGGATCACGGTCTGATGCCTGCTGGAATGCGAAGGACACGATCTTTTCCTTAACAACAAAATGCTTTACTTCGTCGATCTCATAGGTCGTGAACGAGCCGATTATTTCAGCATAGGTATGATGCGTGTCAACTTTTATCGCGTAATTATCGGGATATTCTCCCGTAGCCTTACCCATAAGGGCGGCGTCAAGCTCCTTCGAGCTGTTTTCCTTATCTCCGATTACTATTTCGATATCGGGGTACTCGGCAATCTTCACTCCGTCGATAAGATAATAGCAGCTTATGCTTACCTTAGCGCCGTCAACTACCTTTTCGAGCGCTTTACCCTCATCGGTGTTTTCTTTTATACTCTTAATTTTGTCAATCACCATAGTAACGGTGGTTTTAACACTGTTTGCTTCGGTGTAGGTACGTTCAAAGTTAACTGCGGTGGCTAAGCTTCCCACGGCACTGCCCCCAAGCGCATTTTTTACTTCATTCGGAACGAGCGAGGACGAGAGGTCAAGGATACCGACCATATCCTTTTCGGATGCTGCCTTACCGTCTTTTTTAAGTGAGTATGTGACCTTTATTCTCGCGCCGTCGGGTACTATCTCTCCGGCAGCGGTAATATCCTCGGCATCGGTGAGTATCGCATCGATGGATTTAATAGAGTAACTGTACTTTACATTGGTTTTCTCGTCTACCGTGTTGGAATAAACCGGCAGCGTAAACGAAAACGTCGGCTGCTTTCCGGTAGATTTTCCAACTAAGGATTTGATTATTCTCTTCTGATCCGCAACAGTTATATTGCTTCCGAGGTCAAACGTGATAGTACTGTCCTCGCTGACGTAAGCACCACCCTTAATCAAGATGCTGTCCTTGCTTACCTTCTCCGCATTCGGAGATATAACGTCCGCGTTCACTATAACGTTTATTCCGTCGGTCGTATCGAGCGCGGGGATAACGTGATAAATACCTTTTTCGTCATCGTATGCATAGACGGTATTTCTATACTGCTGATAGTCCGTCGTAAGATAGGGCTCGAAGGCGTTATCGATAGGAAGACCCTCTGCGATAAGGATCGGGTTGATAAAATCGGTAAAGCTTATGAAAGCATAGTCCAGATACTTGTTATACGTGGTATAGATGAACGGTCTGTAATCAACTTTCCCGTCTTTATTCATCGTACCTACCATAAAGTAGTATCCGCTGTTGGTAGGAAGCTTGCTTCCGACCTTAACGAAGTACTCGAGCTCTTTTTCGTTTTTATGCTCGTTTTTCTTGTCGTTTTCATCGTCGTGGACCGAATAGGTCAGATTCACAACTATCGGGGAATCCTCCTCGCCAAAGCCGAAGGCGGATAACTCCTTTGCTCTCTCCGATTCGTTATCGGGAAGAGTCATTTTCGAGTCGAAGTAAAGAGTTCCGAATGCGTTCAAAAGATAAGTGAGCTTCATAATAGTGCCGAAATCGTCACCCTGCTCCTTAGCATAAACGTCATCGTACTCGAAATTCCCGTCAGTTTCCATGATCGGTGGCAGATAGGGATATATCTCTCCGTCCGCATCCTGATAGGACATAACGAAGGGATTCTCGGTTTCGGGATCGCCGTCAAGATCGGTTCTGACGAATCCGTATCTGCGATCCGCGCTTATCATTATTTTTGAAATGTGAGTTCCGTCTGTTCTGGGATACGCAACAGCCCAATATTTATTGTAGATACTCTCGCCCCATTCGGTATCGACCACGGGAATCTCCTGCTTCGGCTCTTCTACGGGATTATCCGCCAAAAGAAGCGTATTGAGCAGGATCGCCGCAACGGTAAATACCACAAGGATCGCCGCGAGTATTACTATAATAAGAGGCTTTTTCATTTTTTTCTTAACAACTATCATACGTTCAGAGCCTCCTATTACAAGTATTTGCGCTTAAGGCATATTACTACGCCTGTAACAGCGATAGCTACGGGAATAATAACTATTGCTACCGTGATGATAACGAGGTCGACAGTTCCAAAGGTGTGCTTTTTGTTCGTTGCATCAGCGTCATCCTTAATGCTCGCGTCAACAAACATCTTTCCGCCAAAGCTATCGTTATCGTTATTCATCGAAAGACCGCCGAGCGACGAGTCTGCGTGAGTTTCAAGTCTTGCGATATTCTGAACGAGCGCGGAAACAACGTCATAGTTAGCATAGGATGCGTTTCCTATAAGGCTGTCCGTAAAGAAGCTTGCGCTCGCCGCGCAGAAAACGTAGGAATAGGTGTTTTCACCCGTTTCTCTGTCTATCGTCTGCCTGCCTCCTACCGCAGCAAGTATTTGCTTGCCGACGGCGTTCGTAGCATTGTAAACCACTTCATCTCCGTATACGTTCTTGCCGTATGAAACAGATGAGGGCGAGCTGTAAAGGAACGGAGCGAATATTCTCGAGGTGTCCGAGCTGCCCGCCTCGTTCGAGTTAACCGCCTCACCGTCCGAGGAAACGATCGTACCCGTGTCACTTATTACAACTCTCGGGGAGGTGGACATAGCCGCAAATTCACCGTAAATGCTATTTGCGTAAGTGCCTTCTTCAAGATCGTAATCGGCAATTATGGTCGTGTGGTCCGAGTCATCGCCGCTTACCTTTATGTGATTCTTATCGTCCGACACTCTCGTATCGGTAAGCTTCATTCCCCACTCGTTGAGGAAGTCCTCAAGGTTGGGTAAATCTTTTTCGTTTTTATAGTCCATCGTCATCATGATGGAGCCGTGCGAGCTTGCCATAAATCTGTCAAGCACCTCTGTTTCCGAAACGTATGCAAACTGACTGAGCTTGCTCTCGTCGCAATCAAAATCCTCTTTCGGATCGTTGATTATAAGCAGCACGCAATCGTCGGGGATGCTCGGCTCGACAACCTTGCCGGCGGCAAGACTTTCCTGCTCCGCCTTCTCTATAACGTCCTTCGCGATATTGAGGTTTTTCACTTCAAGTCCTCTCTCTCGAAGAAGGTCTACGAAGGTTCCGAGCTCGGGAGTTGCTACCTTTGTAGGATCATCCTTATCAAAATAAGTAGTAGTTCCGTGGTCGGTAACGAAATATGCAACGGGCTTATTTACAAGCGTCAGAGAAAGAAGGATCGACGCAAGCTTATATTCTCCGTCAAATGCATACACGACGTTATCCGAGCCGATATGCCAGAACTTTTCGGCAGAGGTTATGCTGTATCTCTGTCCGTACGATACTATAACGTCATCGGAGTCTATCTGAGTCAAGGACGTAGTCTTGTACTGCGCTACGGCGGTGGGCGTCATATTTACGTTGACCGTTTCAACCTCGCAGTTATCAAACCTTTTCGAGAGCGCGACAGCCATGTAATAAATCATTCTGGTCGTAGTGTTCGATATCAGATTGTCGGGATCATCGCAAAACGTTATCTTTATACCGGGATCCCTAAGCTTGCCATCCTCGGTGTAGAACACTTTTTCGCACGCGTCAAACATTCTGTCACGCACCGTGTAGAGTCCCTCGGGCGTCAAATCTATGTACGCATTACCGAAAACGATAAAATTCGTAACAAACAGATTGAGCACGAGAAGCAGCACGATCGAAAGAACGGTAATGACCGTGAATATTTTGGTACGGGTACTTTTACCCGTAAACGGATTGTTTTTCATATATTGGGGTTTCCTCTTTATTTTATCTGTTCTTTCTCTTTATGATAATAACCGAGCCCACGACCGTAATTATTGCGGGAATAGAAAGGATCAGGGCGGTATAAAGTCTTGCAGACTTCATCGTAAGATTTTCAAGCACGGCATCACGCCTGTAAACAGGTGTGCAACCGTAGGGTACATTTTCCACACCGAAAACATTGTCAAACACAGAATAAAGGAAATCTCGGTTGGAATAGCCTTTTTTCGAAAGCGCGTCATTCGCGGAGATATAAACGCTGGGAAGAACAAAAATATTGCTTTCTTTGCCATCTTTGGCTGCGAATCTGGATACCGCGCCTACGCAGTAATATCCTTCGCTGCCGACACGGTCGCCACCCTCGTATACGCTAGAGGCGCCGGAGCTGAGAAGAACGGGCATAGCGCCAAGCTTGCCGTCAAGCTTAAGCGCCGCAGCTTCCTTCAGCACAACGTTGCCTTCGTTATAATCTCTAACGCTGCTCTCTATTTTGTTCGCAAGCGCAGAGTCCGCATAATCAGCGACAAGAGTAAAGCCGTCTGCGGTAATCGCGTTATCATTATCTTTTACAATATGTCTGAGTTTTCCATCCTCACTCTCCGCAAAGGAGATACCGTATTTCTCGAGTAAGCCCTCGAGAACGTGAAGCTTTTTAACGTACGGGTCAAGGGTAACGTAAAGATTTCCGCCTTCTTTAAGGTATCGGTCAAGCTTTTCAATCTCCGGATAATATACGGTGTTTCCCGAGGTCTCGAAATCTTTAGTCGGGTTGGATATAACAAGGAGATCCGCATCCTTTGGAACATAATCCGCCTGACGGAGATCCAACGTTTCTATACTGTAGCCCGCGCAGCTGAGAATATTCGCGAAGGTAATATCGGCAACCTCGCCGTGGTGAGTGGTAAAATACGCGGTCTTATGCTCGTCAGCCAGCACCCACATAGTCATTGAGGCTATGATCTCTTCACCGTTATACGAGGAATACTCACCCGTTTCGACAGATGCAAGAACGTATGCCGCCGCGGTTATATCCTGGATATAGCGCTTTTCTCTGCCCTCTTTGTTTGAGAGAAAAATTATCGAACTGTTGTAAAGAGGATAATACTCATCTCCCGAGCCGCTCTCGTCCTTCACCTGAAGCTCGGTAAGGTCGATAAGCTCCTCCTTGCCCGAGTCGCCGACAGACATTCTCTTGGTGAGAAGGTTTACGTAAGCAAGCTCTATAAAATCGGGGTATTTTTCTTCGAATTGCTTTGCTGTTATATAGAATTTATTTACTTCGTCGTCCGTATACGTCGAGCTTGATGGGTCAAACTGACTTCTCGTACGGCAAAATACGATTCGTATCTTCTCGCCGTTTTCTTTTGCTTCAGCCATAGCATCCGCAAAAAGCACGTCGGTCGATCCCGATATCGTAAGATCATCAACCTCGGGTGAATAGAGATACAGATTAAAGGCTACCGTGAAAGCGTACACGATCGCGTTAAATGCGATTATAACGCCGATAACGAGCGCGCAGATGGCGCTGCCCTTAAGCTTCTCTCCCTTAAACCACGAGATAAGCTTTTCTTTCATATTTTTCATTGCGTACCGTCTCCTTAGATCAATTGTAGCGACGGCGATCGTAAACTCTGATCGTGAGGTATACAAATACTACGGTTACCGATAAGTAGTAAAGAAGACTCGAGAGATCGAAATAACCGTTTACAAAGGTCTGGAATCTCGTGAATATCGACACGCAGTCAAACACGTAGCGAAGCCAGAAGGATGCGGGAAGAAGCGAATTGATTATTCCTATGCCGAGGAACAGAAGAATTATCGCCATAGTGCCTACAGCCGCCGTAAGCTGATTCTCGGTAAGGGATGACACGAACACGCCTATCGCGATAAACGTCATACCCACGAGAAGAAGAGCTACGAAATTTCCGATAAGGTGAGCGGTCTTAACCTCCGCGTAACGGTAAAGAATAAGGAAATAAAGCGAGTTTACGAAAAGAGCGCCCGCAAACATGGTAAGCGCCGCGAGGAACTTACCGAGCACCATTCCCGTGATGGATACGGGAGCGGTAAGCAAGAGCTGCTCGGTCTTTGCTTTTCTCTCATCGCTGAAGGATTTCATCGTGAGAAGCGGAAGAATTACCGCGGAGAAGATAAGCATATAGGTAAAGAAGTTCGATACCTCAGCCGACATTGCAAACAGAGTTGTAAGACAGAATATGCCTCCGCCGAGAGCAAGGAAGAGCACGAGGAATACGTATCCGATAACACCCGTAAAATACGAGCGCATTTCTCTTTTATAAATCGATAACATTTGTTTTGCCTTTCTTTTTAACTAAGTTATAGTAACAATTCCTACTTCATCAATGAGCCGAGCGGCGCTGAGCCTTGCGCTCGGGAACCTGACCGTTAGAGCGGTCAACAAGTCTTATAAATATAGTTTCAAGGTCTGTTCCGACAGGAGCCATTCCGAGAATAGCCCACGATTTTGATGCGCAGAGATTGAATACGGGCTTTCTTACGTCTATACCCTTGTCACTCTCAACCACGTAGCCGTAAGCATCGCTGTCCCTCTCTCCCGTCGCGGTAACGCTCTTGACACCGCGTATCTTTTCAAGCGCGGAAACAACATCGCGCTGAGGACCGCAGATCTTCACCTCATACTGATAGCCCTCTTCGATAGCTCGGGTGAGCTCTGAGGTCTTCTCGTCGGCGATTATCTTACCGTGATTGATGATTATAACCCTCTCGCATACCGCTTGGACCTCTGCGAGAATATGAGTCGAAAGAATAACCGTGTGGTTTTTAGAAAGGGTTCTTATAAGGTTTCTTATCTCGAGGATCTGCTTCGGGTCAAGTCCGACCGTCGGCTCGTCAAATACTATCAGCTTCGGATCGCCCACAAGCGCCTGAGCTATGCCGACTCTCTGCTTATATCCTTTAGATAAGTTCTTTATAAGCCTTTTCCTTACGTCGGCTATTTTTACGACGTTTATTATCTCATTAAGATGAGCCTCTCTGTCAAACGTGCAGCCCTTGAGCTCGTATACGAAGTTGAGATACTCCTCTACCGTCATATCCTGATAAAGAGGCGGCTGCTCGGGAAGGAAGCCTATAATACTCTTCGCTTCAATGGGATGCTCGAGGATATCTATACCGTCTATGTACGCTTTTCCCGATGTGCTTGAAAGATAACCCGTCAGAATATTCATCGTGGTGCTCTTTCCCGCTCCGTTAGGACCGAGAAGACCTACTATTTCACCTTCTCCTATTTCAAAGCTTACGTCATTCAAGGCATAATTCTGACCGTAGCGTTTGACAAGATTTTCTACTTTTACCATTTTTATTGCCGTCGGCTGTGCCGACTTCCTTTCAGAATATTGTAACGTTGCGCGGGGCAACAAATTTGCATTACCCAACTAGTATACCACACAATTGTAAACAAACTTTTAACAAAATATATTAAATCAAAATATTATTTAATAATTTTTTCAAAATAAAATTTGAATATTCCCGAAACCGCACTTGACAAAAGCCTCTTTCGGTTGTATAATCTTGTATATTATAATTTTTGATTGCCCTTGCGTTTTGCCAAAAGGCTTTGCCGCAAGGAGAAAGGAATGATATGAATAAGGATATCAAAACAGTATTCTCGGGAGTTCAGCCTTCGGGAAACCTTACGATAGGAAACTACCTTGGCGCTATAAAGAACTTTTCGCGTTTTTCCGAGGAATACAAGACCTTTTACTGCGTTGTTGACCTTCACGCCATCACGGTAAGGCAGGTTCCCGCGGATCTCAGAAGAAGAACGTACGAGACGCTTGCGCTTTACATGGCTTGCGGTCTTGACGAAACTAAAAACACGCTCTTCGTTCAATCTCACGTTAAGGAGCACGCAGAGCTCGGTTGGATACTAAATTGCTACACGATGTTCGGCGAGCTTTCAAGAATGACCCAATTTAAGGATAAAAGCGCAAAACATGCGCAAAATATAAACGCAGGTCTATTTACCTATCCCACTCTTATGGCTGCGGATATACTCCTCTATCAGACCGACCTTGTGCCCGTTGGAATCGACCAAAAGCAGCACCTCGAGCTTGCGCGTGACGTTGCTATGCGCTTCAATCAGATATATTCGGATACCTTCACTGTTCCCGAGGGTTATATCCCGCAAGACACGATGAAGATAATGTCACTCGCAGATCCTCTTGCCAAGATGTCAAAATCCGACGAGAATCAGAACGCGGTAGTATATATTCTTGATTCAAAAGACGATATTATGCGTAAGTTCAAGAAGGCCGTTACAGACTCCGAGGCATGCGTAAAGTATTCCGAGGATAAACCCGGCGTATCAAATCTCATGACCATATATCGCGCGTTTACCGGAAAGACCTTCGACGAAATCGAAAGAGAGTTTGACGGTAAGGGCTACGGTGACTTCAAGCTTGCCGTTGGCGAAGCTTGCGCTGACGGTCTTGCTCCCGTAAGAGATGAATATGCAAGGCTCATAGCCGATAAGGCTCACCTCGAATCCGTAATGAAGATGGGTGCAGAGGATGCTCAGCATTATGCTATGCGTACGATGTCAAAGGTTAAGAGAAAGATAGGTTTTGTAAACTAAAGTTATCATAAACCTTATAAACAGGAGATAGAACTGCTATTTTTCGGTTAATTCCGAGTAGCAGTTCTTTGTTTTTATGTCGCAAATTAAGCTGCCGATAATTGCCGCTATTGCCTTTGGAATATCATATCTTTTTACGCCGGCTACAATTCCGCTCTGCAAAAAGGTCGGAGCAATAGATATACCCGACGGCGGAAGAAAAATCAACACGGTTCCCATCCCTCGCCTTGGCGGACTCGGATTTTTTCTCTCGTGCCTTCTGGTGCTTTTTCCGTTTATAGGGGAGAGCGGCACTGTCGCGGCTCTGCTCGCGGGAGGGGCTATAATAGTTGCGGGCGGAGTCGCAGATGACGTATTCTCTATATCACCGACAGCAAAGCTCTTCGTTCAAGCAGCCGCCGCTTTCGTTACAATGGTGTTTATAGAAATGCCTACGGAATTCTCGTTCTTTGGAGTGTTTCGGATACCTCTTGGCGGTTTTTTCGGTTTCTGCTTCGTTTTGCTTAGGCTGATATTCACCGTAAACGCGGTAAATTTCTCCGACGGACTTGACGGACTCGCCTCGGGACTCTCTGCTACGGCGCTTTTCGCGTTATTCCTTTACGGTATGGCAAACCTTAACACGGTACCCGCCGTAAGCGCTCTTGTCCTCGGCTCTGCGGTGCTCGGATTTCTTCCTTATAATAAATATCACGCAAAGGTTTTTATGGGAGATTCGGGCTCGCAATTTCTCGGTCTGGCTATCGCAATACTGTCACTGGGAAACGCGCCCGGCGGCAATTTCACTCTTGAAAGCTCACTCTTTCTTGCCGTGCCTACTATCGATACGACTCTTTCGGTGATACGCAGGATAGTAAAAAGAAAAAGCCCCTTCATTGCTGACAAGGGGCATCTTCATCATATTCTTCTTAAAGCGGGAGTTCCGCATCCGCTCGCCGTCAACCTTCTCGTGGCGGCGTCCGCGGTAATAGCTCTTTTCACTCTTTTAATCGCGCTTTAGCCTTTATACGTGTTAAAAAAGCATTATTTCAAAAGGACCTCACTTATCTTACACGCGGTAATACTTTCCCTGCGCGGCGCCCATGCTCTCCATCTTTTTGACTATTCCCGAAATAACCGCGTTTTTCTCTGTATTCCAGGAGGGAGCAACGAGCAGCTCCCTCGGGCAATCTCCCGTAAGCCTGTGGATAACCGCGTTTGGATTAATATGAGTCAGCACGTAGGCGGCACGCTCTATATAGGTTTCCATATCTATCGGCGTATAGCTGCCGTCGCGGTACATTTTCGCTAAAGTCGTTCCCTCGGCAACGTAAACGGAATGTATCTTAATTCCCCACGGGTCGGCATCATTCAGTATTTTAACCGTTTCCCGAAGCTCACTCTCTCCCTCGTTCGGAAGACCTATCATAATATGAGTGACTACGGGTATGCCGTATTTTTTTAAAACTCTCACAGCCTCAAGATAAACCGAGCTATCGTAGCCTCGGTTTATTATTTTTGCGGTCGCGTCGCTCGCGGTCTGAAGCCCGAGCTCCACCCATACGTCAACCCTTTCCCTATAAGATGCAATAAGAGAAGCTACCTCTTCGTTAATGCAGTCGGGGCGCGTACCGATAGCAAGCACCTTTATTCTTTCGTCGATAAGCGCCGCGTCATATCTCTCGCGAAGCACGTGGGGCTCGGCGTACGTATTCGTATAGTTCTGAAAATAAGCGATAAATCTATCGTCTTCGGTTGCCATAGAGAGCGCCGCCATGACCTGCGCGCGTATTGATGTTCCCGCCTTAATATGCTCTCCCGAGCCGCGTTCGCTGCAGTATATGCACCCACCCGTGCCGATTTTTCCATCTCTGTTCGGACAGGTAAAGCCGCCGTCGATACATATCTTACGCACCCGCTTACCGTATTTTTCTTTCAAATATCCGCTAAGGTTATTATACAGCATACTTCCCCTCCCCGAAATAATTTTAACTCTGCAATACAGATAAATCCGTATTGAAAAAAGCTCTATAAAAAACCAAAGCCCCGATGCAAATTGCATCGGGGGTGTCTGGAGCTGCTACCCGGATTCGGACCGGGGACCTCATCCTTACCAAGGATGTGCTCTACCAGCTGAGCCATAGCAGCGCTTCTGCCCTTATAGGCTTTTGCCCATACTGACTCATATATTATAACAAATGGTTTTTGATTTGTCAAGATGTTATTTAAAAATATTTTATTCGAATTTTATTTGCTTTTGTCATTCAAAAAAGCAGCAAACAGCACGTCGGCAGAAGATTTTTATTATATTTTCCTTTGCAGTCTTTTCTTCGGGTGACGTTTTCGTCGAAGCAAGGCGCACGGCACAAAGCAATATTATATTGACAGCGCGTATGCAATATGGTAAAATTAGGTATCAAAAAGCTTTAGGGAGTCGGTTATGAAAAAATTCAAAGCTCTTATTATAGGAAGTTCATTTTCCGCAATAGGATATGCCGAGCATAACAAAAACACGCTGATAATTGAAGCGAGCGAGATACTCGATACGTCCTTTTATCTTCCAATGAGAGGTTTCGAGGGAAGCGCCTATGCTCCAAAAACGGAAAAAGGCCGTGAGCTTATGGGATTATTCTCCAAGCTTGGCATACTTTCAGACAGAGGTATGAACGTTAACGCCTTTGAGATAGGACTTTGCCGCTACGTCGAAAGAAATCCAAAAAATATTTATCTCAAATGCCGATTCGTCGAAGCGGAGCGCGCCGATGGCGGATATACCGTCACTCTTCTCCACAACGGCGGACTCGAGCGCGTTTTTGCAGAAAGGATAATCGACACCAGAGCGGTGTCTTTCACGGAACAAAGCCTTGCGGTTATCTTTGACGCGAACGGCGAAGAGTCAAATACCGAAAAAATAACCCGAGTTTTCAAAGATTCAGAACAAAAAAAGGCGTTTTACGAGGGAAGATACGTTATTTACGCAAAAACCGAATCCACGGATATCAACGCCGCAAAAGCCGAGATAATAAATAAATGGAAAAATCTTTCCGGATACAGAATTCTATATATCGCGCCCGTCTTTTACCGAGTTTACGACGAATACCCACAGCTCTCCGACGGAGCTTTCGATAATCCCATAGCGGCGTTTGAATACGGAATTCGTCTTGCAAGAGAGGAGGCTGAACTATGAAGCTTTATACCTTAATAGACTCATCTGTATCAGCGGCAGATGCCGCACCCGATTTTTCACTTTGGTGCGATATTCTCGTCGTCGGAGCAGGCTCGGGAGGAATATTTGCCGCAACAACAGCGGCGGAGGAGGGCGCTGAAGTAATCCTCGTAGAAAATGATACGAGTATCGGCGGTATGCGTGTCCGAGGAAACGTAATGCCATACTATTACGGAGCACCCGGCGGAGCCTTCGAAGAGCTTGACTCTCGCGCGGAGTGGAGAGATATGTTCATAAGCATTATGAATCAGCCCGAGCCGCTCCAGGCAAAATATACGGAGCTTATAGAAAAAAGCGGCGCTCGTCTTATGGCGGATAGCGCGCCGCTCGGAATATTCTTTGAAGAAAAGCGCGCGGTAGGCATCAAGCTTCTCACCAAGGAAGGTCAGGTTGACGTTTCGGCAAAAATCATCATTGACGCCACCTCTGACGGACATCTTATCAGAATGTGTGGCGTAAAATACCGTTTCGGCAGAGAAATGGACGGAAAAACCGCGCCGTTCACCGTAAGAACGCAGTACGTTTCAAACGGCAAATACGTTTCCGTAAACGATGACAGCGGTTATATAAATCAATATAATGAGGAAGCCTTCAGCGAAAGCATTATCCGCGCTCACGCAAATGCTGAAAAATTCTTAAAAAAGGGAGAGTTTTTGAGTCTTCCCACGCAAGCGGGTATAAGAGAAGGCTTGAGCTTTCTCGGCGAAGACACTCTGCGTTATACCGATCTTTGCTTTGGCAATTTCTCGGATAAGCCTATGTTCTACGCATATTCCGACTTAGATAAGCACGGGCACGACAGAGCTCTCGACGATGACATATACCAAACGTGGATGACTGTGGCAAATCTTGCAACAGTAACCGTAAATATTCCCGTTCCGTTCGGCTGCGTTATTCCAAAAGGAATTGACGGTCTTATAACTGCCGGAAGATGCCTTTCAATTGACACGTATGCCCTCGGAGCTGTCAGAATGAATCGCGATATGCATAGAATGGGCGAGTGCATCGGCGTTGCCACGGCTATGGCGGTAAAGGGCGGTTTTACAGATATCCGCGAGGTCGATTACGGTATCTATTCAGAGAAGGTTACCGCGCGCGGTTGCTTCAACGGTTATCCCGACAGAACGTTCGGCTTCGATAACAACAGAAATCTGACGCCCTACAAGCCTCTTGAATTTAATATTGACAAAACGCTCGAGCTTCTCTGCACCGAAACGCCCGGCGCCGCGGTATGGTCCTGCTATATTGCAAAAGACAAGGAGTATGCAAAATCAAAGGTTTACGCTCTTCTTGAAGACAGCGAGGACAGCTTCGTAAAATACAACTGCGCGATAGCGCTTGGAGTCATGGGCGACGAACGCGCTCTTCCGTATCTGCGCGAGATAGTAAAAAAACGGGATCATTATTATTACAAGGATTGCCGACGTTCAAATCAGCACAGATCGGCGATCGCCATATGCTTGCTTGGAAGAATAGGCACAAAGGATGACGTCAATACGCTCTCAGAGATAGTTTTTGATGAGAACGAAATAAACAAAGAGCTATACCACGTGCTGAAGCCCGAATATATCCACCACATTGAAGGGGACAGAAATTTTCTGTTCTTCGACATATTTACACACGCGGTGGGGGCATTGGTAAGAATTTATAAAAGATGCCACCTTAGCAAAGATGAGCTTTACTCTCACCTTCAAAAGCTTTTTGCAGACGAGGCGACGATAAGAAGAATTACTCACACAAAAGCTGATGAGCCCGCTTATATCGAGATAGCGACATTCTTCGACAGTATTCTTGAATCGTTAAAAAACAATTAAAGTGCTTTTTTGTAAACAATTGTTTTAATATTGTGCGAAAAACACATATTTTAATTAGCTTTATTAAAGCAAGCGTTCTTTTTGATTAAATAATCTTTATACTACAAAAGGGTAGCCACTTTGGTGTGGCTACCCTGAAATGTTTTTATGCGGTTTCGCCCTTTTTGAGCTTCTCTTTTTCAAACTGAAGCATATAAAGGCTATGATAACGTCCCTTCTTTTCGAGCAGCTCAAAGTGATTTCCCTGCTCTACTATTTCTCCGCGAGAAAGAACTATGATGTTATCGGCGTGCTGTATTGTCGAAAGTCTGTGAGCGACCATAAGCATCGTTCCTATGTTCATCATCTTCTCAAGCGAATCCTGGATAAGAAGCTCGGTTTCGGTATCGATGTTTGCCGTAGCTTCGTCGAGGATCATTACCGACGGCTTGTGTATTATCGTTCTCGCGAAGGATAAAAGCTGTCTTTGGCCCGCGGAGAAGTTATTTCCGCGCTCTCTGACCTCTTCGTCAAGTCCGTCCTTCAGCTTCTCAATAAAGTGATTGGCGTTTACGTACTCGCAGGTCTTCTTTATCTCCTCGTCCGAGATATCCTCGCCGAGAATGATGTTTGAGCGAACGGTTCCCGAGAAGAGAAAAACGTCCTGAAGCATCTGACCGAAATGGCGTCTGAGTGACGAAATTTTTATCTTTTTGATGTTTATTCCGTCAATAAGTATCTCGCCGCGTTGAATATCGTAGTTGCGACAGATAAGAGAAAGTATCGTAGTCTTACCCGAGCCCGTTGACCCAACGAACGCAACCGTCTGCTTGGCTTCAACCTTGAAGGACACGTCCTTAAGTATCCATTCGTCCTCGTTGTAGGCAAACCATACGTTTTTAAACTCTATGTCACCGCGTACCGTGTCAAGTTCTATCGCATCCTCGGAATCCGTGACGAGCGGCTTCATATCAAGCACGGTGAATATTTTTTCAGCCGATGCAAAAGCGGATTGCAGGCGGTTAAACTGCTCCGCCAGATTCTGTATAGGGTTGAAAAATTTAGATACAAACGAGTAGAAGGATACGAGCGTACCCGCGGTTATCATCTGACCGAGGAACTCGGTATTCTGTATAACTCCCTTACCCGAAAGATAAAGAAGACAAAGGACCGAGGAGATATAAAGCATATAGACCATAGGTCTGAAAATACCGAAAACGAATATTTCCTTCTGCTTTGACGTGCCGAGTGCGCGGTTCTTCTCCGAGAACTCCTCAAGCTTTTTCTCTTCCTTATTGAAGATCTGAGTGATTTTTATACCCGAAAGATTTTCCGAAAGATAGGTATTGATATCCGTCGTGCAATCCTTTACCTTGCGATATGCGCGCCTTGAAAACTTTCTGAATATTATCGTAAACAAGACGATAAACGGAACAAAGCAAAGCACCATAAGCGTCAGCATATAGTTAAGACAGAGCATAGCAACAAAAACGCCTATGATAATAAAGCAGTTCTTTAAAAGGTTTACGAGAATGTGCGTGAACATCATCGATATCGCGCCTGTATCGTTCGCAACTCTAGTTACGAGCTTTCCGACGGGAATCGAGTTGAGCTGAGAGTGAGAAAGACTCTCAATGTGAACGAACGTATCCTCGCGTATCTTCGAGAGTATCTTCTGACCTATCTTCTGTAGAAGCAGAGACTGAAAATACGTACAAACCAATGAAACGATAAGGATAGCTGCGTAAACTATAACGTAACGGTAAAGCTCCTTCATCTCAAATTTTTCAACGAGAAGCTGAACTACGTCACCCATAATGATAGGCGATATAATATCGTATGCTATCGAGAATAGCATTATAACGCCGATTACAATAAAGCTTTTTGCGTGAGGCTTTGCATAACCGAGAAGGCGTCTGATTATCTCTCCGTCCTTCATATGTCTGTCAAAGCCTATCGCTTCCTTTTTATTCTTCATAAGCGCGTATGCGAGAATGAAGAATACGGAAAAGACTCCTATTATCGAGCCGAGTATCAAAAGAGGCAGATATTCGTACATCGTCAATCCTCCTTTGCTTCCTCGAGCCGCTGAAGCTCGACCATAGTCTTATATTCGGGAACCGTCTCGACAAGCTCATCGTGACGTCCTACCGCAAGTATCCTTCCCTCGTCAACGAAAATTATCTTGTCCATATTTTCAACCGTGGAGATTCTGTGCGCGATAAGGATAGTAGTCTTACCCTGTCTGTTTTCCCTGAGGTTGCGTATGATAACCCTTTCGGTATCCGTATCAACCGCGCTGACAGAGTCATCGAGGATAAGTATCGATGCATCCTTCATAAGCGCGCGGGCAATTGAAATTCTCTGCTTCTGACCGCCCGAAACGGTGACACCGCGCTCGCCGAGAACGGTATTGTACCCCTCAGAAAAATCAGCAATATTCGAGTGAACATCCGCAAGTTTTGCGACACGGGTCACCTCTTCTATATCCGCTATACCTCCCGCGAAGTCAATATTGTTACGTATGGTATCACTGAAGAGGAAGTTATCCTGAGGAACGTACGCGGAGAATTTACGTACCGTATGTATAGGTATGGAATTGACGTCGTGAGAGTCGATGAAAAGAGTTCCGTCCGGAACGTTATATGTTCTGAGAATAAGGTCAACTATCGTAGTTTTTCCCGAGCCGGTCTTACCTATGATGCCTACGTTTTCTCCCGCGTTAATTCTGAAGGAAACATCGGTCAGCGAATCATAGTCCGCATCGGGATAGCGGAACGTCAGATTTTTGAATTCTATATCACCCTTGATAAAATCAACATCGGTAACGTCATCTCTGTCCTTTACGTCCTGCTTCACGTCGAGAAGCTTACTTATTCTGTCAAGAGAAGCCTTTCCTCTCGAGCTCATTTCAATAAGCTGAGATACCGCCATAACAGGCCATACTATCGAGTTAAAATAACTGATGAATTCAACAAGCGTACCTGCGTTAAACTCGCCACGGTATACGAGATAACCGCCGTAACCGAGTATAATGCATATTACCGATTCGACAAAAAGAGTAACCGATATGTGGAGCAGCACCGAGCTTCTCGTAAACTCAATATTTGCTTTCTCATTATCCTTATTAAGCTTTTTAAACGACCAGAGCTCGCGGAACTCCTTTACGAACGCCTTAACCACGGCAATTCCCGAAAAGCTCTCCTGCGAGAAGTCCGAGAGCGCGGAGAATGCCTCCTGCCTTTTCTCCCATTTCGCCATCATATACTTACCGACAACCGTTCCGATAAATAGAAGCAACACCATAGGGATAAGCGTAAGCAGTGTCATGGTAAGATGCATTTTTGCCATTTTATAGATCGCCAATCCACCGAGAAGAAGCGCGTCGAACATCATAAGAACGCCGTCTCCGTAGCACTCGTTTATAGTCTCGAGGTCATTCGTGAACAGCGACATAAGGTTTCCGACCTTGTTTCTCTGATAATATTGCACCGAAAGGTCCTTGCAGTGGTCAAACATCTCGTGGCGTATATCGGTTTCAACCTTTATAGCTGCTCCGAACAGGCAGATTCTCCAAAGAAATCTTCCAACGACCATGGCAAGAACTATCATAACCATCGGCATACATACTTCATCAACGAGAAAAGTCATATCGAAGGCGCGTTCAACACCGTCGACCGTAACGTAGCCGTTTTCGATTCCGTTGATAACCATACGGTAAAGCTCGGGTATCTTCAGCTGGAAAAGATCGACAACAAATAAAGAGAATACGCCAAGCAGGAGCCAATGCAAATATTTGAGGTAATAGCGGTTTATATGTTTTCCGAAAATCAAACCAAATGCTCCTTTCAAAAAATATCGTGTTCTTTAATTATAACATATACAAATATTTTTTCAATATATTTTTAATTTATTTTTTTGTTTTTGCCGTTGACAACCGAGAAGAAAAATAATATAATGAACTCAAACGCGAAATCATGGAGGTTAATATGTCAAAAATAATAAAAAACGCTCCCGCCGTTTTTGCGGTAGAGCGCAATTATTCGATTCTTATTCAGGTCATCGAAAGCTCTGTTATGTGGATCCGTGTCGGCGACGAGTGCTATTACGATCATTCAAACGGAGTTTTGAGATCATCACGCAATATACACAGTATAACTGTTCCGGGAGAAAAACTTGAATCCGCAGGCGAATACACGGTCTGCTATCGAAAAATGATAGAGAGGAAGCCTTACTTCTCCGTGACAGGTGAGGTCGAAGAGGTGACGTACGCCTTCCGTCCCGTTTCAAGTAAAAAACTAAACCTCTATCAAATCGCGGATGCTCACGGTATGGTAGAGGGCTCCGTCGCGGCGGCTAAGGCATTCGAGAAAAAGTACGGCAAGGTCGACCTTCTCGTGCTCAACGGCGACGTTATAGATCACAGCGGAAACGTGGAAAACTTCGATGCAATATTTGAGATCTCCTCCGGAGTAACAGGCGGAAATATACCGATAGTTTTCTCACGAGGTAATTACGACACGCGCGGCATTTACGCAGAGGAATTCGAGAATTATACCCCCACCCGTTGCGGAATTTCTTACTATACGTTCAGAATTTCCGACGTTTGGGGACTCGTGCTTGACTGCGGCGAGGATAAGCTCGACGCAAACGAGGAATACGGAAATACGAACTGCCACGAAGCATTCAGACGCTACGAAACAGAGTATCTTGAGAGTATAATCAAAAACAAGGAAAACGAATACGCCGAAACCGGTGTTAAGAAAAAACTCATCTTCACCCACGTGCCGTTTACAAGAAGATTCAAGCCGCCATTTAACATTGAAGAGGATACGTACGCTTATTGGGCAAAGCTTCTCAGAGAGGAAGTTAAGCCCGATCTTATGATAGCGGGGCACACGCATAAATACTCAATCGACCGCCCGGGATGCGATAACGACGCTCTCGGTCAGCCCTGCACGGTCGTGGTAGCCTCGCAGCCTGACACAAAGAAAAAATTTTACGCAGGCGGAGGAGTCGTGTTTGATAATGATAAAACAAAGGTAGTATTTTCAAATCAAAACGAAATAACCTACGAGGAGGAGATATAATGGACTTTATCGATTTTATTAATTCAAGAGCAAGCACTAAAATGTATACCGACAAAATGCCCTCATCAGAGGATATTAACAAGGTTATTCTGGCAGGTCTTAACGCCGCAAGCGGAAGAAATCTGCAAGCCCCTATTATCGTTGCGGTAACAAATAAAGAGATACGAGATAAAATGTCCTCCGACAATGCCGCTGTTTTCGGAATGAAGTCCGACCCGTTCTACGGTGCGCCGGTCGTCCTGGTTGTTCTTGCCAAAAAGAGCGCGCACACATACGTATACGACGGAAGCCTTGCACTCGGAAATATGATGCTCGCCGCTCACGCGCTCGGTCTCGGCTCGTGCTGGATACACAGAGCAAAAGAGGTCTTTGATAAACCCGAGTGGGTCGAGTGGCTGAAATCCATTGGAATAGACGAGGAGGTAGAGGGTATCGGAAATCTTATTCTCGGATATCCGGACGGTGATATTCCCGAGCCAAAAGAAATCAAACCTTCGAGAGTTTATTACGCAAAATAAGTTTATATGTAATTAATTGTTTACATTTTTTGTCAAACAGGCAAAAAAACGACCGCTACGCAAGGCAGCTACAGCTTGTCTTATACGTAAGGTCGTTTTTTATTCATTTGTGAAAAAGTCTTATAAGCAGAACACTTATATCGGCAGGGTTTACTCCGCTTATTCTAGACGCCTGACCAAGATTTGCGGGCTTTATTTCGTTAAGCTTTTCTGCCGCTTCAAGGCGAAGTCCCGCTATTTCCGTATAATCGATATCGGCAGGCAGAAGCTTTTCCTCAAGCCTTGAGCTTCTCTCAACCTCAGCAAGCTGACGCTTTATATAGCCGTCATACTTAACGCTGATTTCAGCGGTTATCTTAACACCTCGGGGGAGCTCGGGTCTTTCCTTATCAATCGGCGCAAGCGCCTCATACGAGAGCTCGGGACGGCGAATAAGCTCGCCGAGCTTTACACCCGTGCTGATTTTTGTCGAGTTATAAGACTCAAGAAGCGCATTTACCTCAGGGCTCGGAGCTATCGTGGTTTTCTCTATTCTTCTGATCTCACGATCAATTTTTTCGCGTTTTTCCAAGAATGCAGCATATCTTTCCTCGCCTATAAGTCCGACACGGTAACCTATATCGGTAAGTCGGAGATCAGCGTTATCCTGCCTGAGTATCAGGCGGTACTCGCTCCTCGAAGTCATCATTCTATACGGCTCTTTCGTTCCCTTTGTTACAAGGTCATCAATAAGCGTACCTATATATGAGGATGACCGCGGAAGTATCATTGCTTCCTTGCCAAGGACCGCGAGAGCCGCGTTTATCCCCGCAACAAGTCCCTGCGCCGCCGCTTCCTCATATCCCGAAGTGCCATTGAACTGTCCCGCGCCGTAAAGTCCCCGAACAGCTTTAAATTCAAGCGTTGGGAGCATAGACGTGGGCTCAGCGCTATCATATTCTATCGCGTACGCATAGCGCATAATTTCCGCATTTTCAAAGCCTTCAAGACTTCTTAACATATCGTACTGAACGTCGGTAGGCATTGACGTGGAAAAGCCTTGTATATACATTTCATCGGTATCAATACCGCACGGCTCAACGAAGAGCTGATGTCTTTCCTTATCCGCAAAGCGAACGAGCTTTGTTTCGATAGAAGGGCAATACCTTGGACCCGTGCCGACTATATTTCCCGAATACATCGCGCTGCGATCAAGATTGTCAAGTATTATTTTATGCGTTTCGAGATTGGTGTAAACTATATGACAGCTCACGGCTTTGTCATTTATATATTCGCCCTCTGAACGAACGGAAAACGGAACGGCGTTTTCCTCGCCCGTCTGCTCCTCAAGCCTCGAGAAATCTATAGACCTTCTGTGAACTCTCGCGGGAGTTCCCGTTTTGAATCTCTGAAGCGGTATACCGAGTCTTCTCAGAGAGTCCGAAAGTCCGTTCGCGGGCATCATTCCGTCAGGTCCTGCGGAATATACCTTATCGCCGACGAAGATCTCACTTTCGAGAAACGTACCCGTGGCAATTATCACCTTTTCGGCTTCCCAGACCTCACCGAGATGCGTAACAACTCCGCTGACGCGACTTTCTCCGTTTCCGCATTCGGTCTTTATATCAACTATCTGCCCTTGGATCAGCCTCAACCGCGGCTCGCTCTCAAGGGTCTTTTTCATATACTTCTTATACGCGTCTCGATCCGCTTGAGTTCTCTTTGAATGAACTGCAGCACCCTTACCGAGATTAAGCGTTCTCGATTGAAGTGTCACTCTGTCGGCTGCATATCCCATCTCGCCGCCAAGCGCGTCGATCTCAAAAACGAGATGACCCTTAGCCGAGCCTCCGATAGACGGATTGCAAGGCATATTACCGACAGCATCGAGGTTGGTCGTAAATACCACGGTATCAACGCCCATCCTTGCCGATGCAAGCGCAGCCTCTATTCCCGCATGTCCTGCGCCTATAACAAGCACCTGTGTTTTAAAATTCGTCATACTATCTCCGAAATGCATTTGAGATCAAAAAGATCCGCCTCACGTTTTTATAGCGAAAATTTGCCCCAAAACGCAATTAATGCCTACCCGTACACTAAAATTTAATTCTTTTTATCTCGGTTACCCTACCGTTTGCTTCGTTTACGGTAAATATTACACCGTCGGCAAATGGCGCGCCCTCGGCGCACTTAAATTTTCCCGGAAGCTTAGTTTTCATCTTAAATATGACAGAACCTATCTCCATTCCGAGAATACCGCCGCTCTCGCCGCACATTCCGACGTCACTTATATAACCCGTCCCACGCGGAAGTATGCTCGCATCGGCGGTAGGCACGTGAGTGTGCGTACCGAAAACAACGTTTATCCTTCCGTCAAAGGTATGAGCAACCGCAAGCTTTTCCCCCGTCGCTTCGGCATGAATATCGAGGATGGAAAGGTCATAATTTCCTTTTTCTTGGCGTAAGACCGTTTCTATATACGAATACGGCATATCAAGCTGAGGCTCGATATGTACGTTACCCATAGCGTTGATAACAAGGATACGGCGGGCACCCGTGTTAATGACGGTATATCCGTGTCCCGGTGCTCCGTCACCGTAATTTATAGGTCTCAGTACCTCCGGAAATTCATCCAGCATACGTTGAGCCTGGTGGTTTTGCATCGTATGATTTCCGCCCGTAATAACGTCTGCGCCCGAACGCAAAAGCTTTTCTGCCGTATCCTGTGATATTCCGCTGATAAAAGATGCGTTTTCACCGTTTACAACACAAAAATCAATGCCGAATTTGAGCCTTATCGCCCACAAGTTTTTTTCAAGATGCAGAGCGCCGCCGGGACTCGTTATGTCTCCTATTGCAAGTATTTTCAATTCATTCTCTTTTCTACTGCCTAAAGGCAAAATTTAACACGGTGCGCCACAAAAGCTTTTTTAGCGGCATATTTGACGCCAAAGATATTTCTTCCGTGGCTCGGGGCTACACAAAGGATTTCCGATTGCATAGCCCCGATTTATTCAGTATTTTAATTATTTTGCGTAATCTACTATTCTGCTCTCGCGAATAACGCTTACCTTGATCTGACCGGGATAATCAAGCTCGTTCTCGATCTTCTTGGCGATATCTCTTGCGAGAAGCTTCATCTTATCGTCATCGACTACCTCGGGCTTGACCATAATTCTGACCTCTCTGCCCGCCTGAATAGCAAACGTCTTTTCAACGCCCTCAAAGTCACCCGCAACCTCTTCGAGCTTCTGCAGACGCTTGATGTAGTTTTCAACATCCTCACGACGCGCTCCGGGACGTGCCGCGCTAAGAGCGTCAGCAGCCTGAATAATGAAATCAAGCGCGGTAACAGACTCTATGTCATTATGGTGAGCCTCAATAGCATGAATAATTTCCTTACTTTCGCGATACTTCTTTGCGATCTCAACGCCGAGCTGGATATGTGAGCCCTCTGCCTCGGCGGTCATCGCCTTACCTATATCGTGAAGCAATCCCGCGCGGCGAGCCATAGTAACGTCAACTCCCATCTCGTCCGCAATAACGCCCGCAAGCATTGAAACCTCAATTGAATGACGAAGCGCATTCTGACCGTAAGATGTACGGTACTTCATTCTGCCGAGAAGCTTTATTTCCTCGGGGTGGAGACCGTGAACACCCGTTTCAAATACAGCGCGCTCACCCGCCTGCTTAATTGCGTTATCAACGTCGCGGCGTGCTTTCTCTACCATTTCCTCTATTCTCGCAGGATGTATTCTTCCGTCGGAGATAAGCTTTTCAAGAGCAAGTCGTGCTATCTCGCGTCTTACGGGATCAAAGCCGGAAACGGTTATAACATCGGGAGTGTCATCTATTATAAGCTCGACTCCCGTGAGGTTTTCTATCGTTCTGATATTTCTTCCCTCACGTCCGATAATTCTTCCCTTCATTTCATCACCGGGAATCTGAACTACCGAAATCGCGATCTCGCTTACGTGGTCAGCCGCGTATCTCTGAACTGCGAGCGAAAGAATATCCTTCGCTTTCGTATCCGCCTCTTCCTTGAACTTTTCTTCATATTCTGCGATTTTGACCGCAGTTTCGTGTTTCATCTCCTCATCAAGTCTTGCTACAAGCTCGCTTTTCGCATCCTCACGGGTAAGACCCGCTATGCGCTCCAGCGTCGCGATCTGCGCCTGCAGAGTTGCATCGGCTTTTTCCTTAAGACTATCAACCTCGGCTCTCTTCTCCTGAAGCTGAGCCTCCTTTTTCTCCATAGCCTCAAGCTTTGCGTCAAGCGTTTCCTCCTTCTGAGTAACGCGTCTTTCGAGTCTCGAAACCTCTTTACGACGCTCTTTCACGTCAAAATCGGCTTCTTTTTTCATCTGGAAAATCTCATCCTTTGCGGCAAAGATTGCTTCTTTTTTAGTCGTTTCCGCATTTTTTATGGCATCTTCGAGTATATGCTTTGCCTGCTCTTCCGCAGATCCGAGCTTCTTTTCCGCAATGGCTTTTCTAATAATAAAACCGGCTCCGCAACCAATAACAAGGCCGCCGACGATACCGATTACCAAAGATAATGGATCCATTTGCCTTTTAGCTTCCTTTCTGTTTTCTAAAACTATATTTTCACGATTAACTTACAAGAACATTTATTTATATTAAATAGCAAAAGTCTTTTTGCGAATAATCGTACAAGTTTATTATATAATAAAATATAGTCAAAGTCAAGAAAAATCTTCATAAATTAATTATTTTATATGTAAAACCGCTTATTATATGTCAAATGTTCCAAATTTCGGATAAATATTCGTTTTTTTACGTCAAAAATAGCAAACAGAGTGCAAATCTGCTTAATGTTAACAAAAAATTCATACTTTTTAATCCAAAAATACTTGACACGTATCAAAAAATGTATTATAGTATAGACGAAAAGTTTAGCACTCAATATCACCAAGTGCTAAAAATCAACAAAAGGAGGTCCCGTTATGGATGAGGTTAAGCTCAGTAAAAGAAAGCAGCTGATACTGAAAGCCATTGTAGATGCTCATATAAGTCACGGAGAGCCCGTAGGCTCAAAGTTTCTCGCTCAAGAGGTTGGTATCTCGGCATCATCGGCAACGATAAGAAACGAGATGGCAGAGCTTGAGGAAATGGGATACCTTATTCAGCCTCATACCTCATCGGGAAGAGTTCCATCCGTTCTCGGATACCGTTATTATGTTGACACGCTCGTGAGTCAATACTCGGAAACTAAGAGCGAAATTGACGAGCTCAACGAAAAATTGCGTTATAAGCTCACCGAAATGGACGAAATACTCGAAGAGGCATCTCACCTCGCATCCTCGTTTACGGATTATACGGGTATAGCCTTCAAGTCCGGCGCGGGTAAGGTGAGGATCAGCAGATTTGATGCGGTCTATATCTCTCAGCGGAGTTTTCACCTCGTTATGAGCTTCTCGGGTGATATCGTGAAATCAAAGACTCTTATGTTTAACTTTCCGATTTCAAGGGAAGACGTTTCAAGATTTTCCGATGCGGCGAACATTTATCTTGCAAACCTGACGAGTGACGAGATCACAATGCCAATCATTATGAAGCTCGAAGCTCTTATGGGAAGCTCTTATGCCATTGTTCATCCCGTGATCAAGGCAATCTACGAGGCGATGAACGAGCTTGACACCGCAGATATAAAGGTCGAAGGCGTTACAAAGCTTTTGAAATTTCCCGAATATTCCGACGTATCAAAGCTCAGGGAGCTTCTCGACGTTCTCGAAGAAAAGGATAAACTCCTCGACGTTATATCGCAAAGGGATATGAGTGACGACGGTATACAGGTGTTTATCGGCACGGAGGATGACAGCGGCGTTATGAGTGATACAACGCTCATATTCAAGAACGTAAGCATTGGCGGCAAACGCGTAGCGATCGGAGTTATAGGTCCTAAGCGAATGGACTACCAAAAGGTTATACTTATGATCAACAGGCTTGCATACGGTATGGGCAGAATGTTCGGCGAGGGCGGTTTTAATCTGCTCACGAGCAGTGACGACGACACATAATTTAGAAAGGCGGACACCAAAAAGTGGCAGATAAAAAGCACGAAAAGGAAACAAAGGTTGACATTTCTGGAGAAAATATCGCGAATAACGAAGAAATATCAGCAGAAGCAGAAGAGGAAACAGCAATCGAGACTCCAAGCGTAGAGGAGCTTAAAAGAAAGATTGAAGAGCTTGAGGCTCTCCTTAAAGAAAAAGAGGATCAGCATCTTCGCATGGCAGCAGAATACGATAACTTCCGCAGAAGATCCAGAGAAGAGAGAGAAGCTACGTATACAGATGCCGTCGCAGACACGGTAGGAGAAATCCTTCCTATTATAGATAATCTTGAGCGCGCGTCTATGTACGACGATGACAGTAAGGTAAAGGAAGGTCTCGTTATGATTGCAAAGTCAGTCGAGGCCGTATTTGAAAAGCTGAAGGTTGAATCAGTCGGCGCCGTCGGCGAAACGTTTGACCCAAATCTTCACAATGCCGTTCTCCACGCGGAGGACGACGAACACGGTGAGGGCGAGATCGTTGAAGTGTTCCAGAAGGGTTATAAAAAAGGAAACAAAATGATCCGCTTCGCTATGGTAAAAACAGTTAATTAAAAAAACATCACATATTTTTTTGGAGGAAAACAAAATGGGAAAAATTATTGGTATTGACCTTGGTACAACAAACTCTTGCGTAGCCGTTTTTGAAGGCGGCGAGCCTATCGTTATTACAAACCCCGAGGGAGCAAGAACAACTCCTTCAGTAGTTGCTTTCGCTAAGAACGGCGAAAGACTTGTCGGTCAGGTTGCAAAGCGTCAGGCGGTTACAAACCCCGACAAGACCGTTAGCTCAATTAAAAGAGATATGGGTTCCGACATCAAGGTAAGCATCGACGACAAGAAGTTCACACCTCAGGAGATATCCGCTATGATTCTTCAGAAGCTTAAGGCTGATGCGGAAGCATATCTCGGAACAACCGTTACGGAAGCGGTTATCACTGTTCCCGCTTACTTCACAGACACGCAGCGTCAGGCTACAAAGGATGCAGGTAAGATTGCAGGTCTTGAAGTAAAGAGAATCATTAACGAGCCCACCGCCGCAGCGCTTGCTTACGGTATTGACAAGGAAGAAGCTCAAAAGATTATGGTATTCGACCTCGGTGGCGGAACGTTCGACGTTTCTCTTCTTGATATTTCAGACGGAGTATTCGAGGTTCTTGCTACGGCAGGTAACAACCGTCTTGGCGGTGACGACTTTGATGCAAGAATCGTTGACTGGATGGCTAACACCTTTGCGCAAGAAAACGGCGGAATTGATCTCCGTCTTGACAAAATGGCCCATCAGCGTCTTAAGGATGCGGCTGAGAAGGCAAAAATCGAGCTTTCAGGCGTAATGAGCACAGCTATTTCTCTCCCCTTCATCACAGCAGACGCAACAGGTCCCAAGCACTTCGAGGCAACTCTCACAAGAGCTAAGTTTGACGAGCTTACTCACGACCTTGTTGAAGCTACTATGGCTCCCACAAGAAAGGTTCTCTCCGATGCGGGACTTTCCGCAAGCCAGATTTCAAAGGTACTCCTCGTCGGCGGATCAACAAGAATCCCCGCAGTTCAGGATGCAGTAAAGAAATTCCTTGGCAAAGAGCCCTTCAAGGGTATCAACCCCGACGAATGCGTAGCTATCGGCGCTGCTATCCAGGGCGGCGTTCTCGGCGGCGACGTTAAGGACGTTCTCCTTCTCGACGTTACTCCCCTTTCCCTCGGTATCGAGGTTCTCGGCGGTCTTTTCAATAAGATCATCGAGCGTAACACTACTATTCCCGTAAAGAAGAGCCAGGTTTATTCTACCGCTGCAGACGGTCAGACCTCGGTTGAGGTACATGTTCTTCAGGGTGAGCGTGATCAGGCAAGCCAGAACACAACTCTCGGAAGATTCTCTCTCGACGGTATCGCTCCCGCACCTCGCGGCGTTCCTCAGATAGAGGTAACCTTCGATATCGACGCAAACGGTATCGTTAACGTAACCGCTAAAGACAAGGGCACAGGTAAGGAGCAGCACATCACTATCACTTCTTCTACAAACATGTCTAAGGAAGACATCGAAAAGGCCGTTAAGGAAGCCGAGAAGTTTGCAGAAGAAGACAAGAAGTTCAAGGAAGGCGTTGAGGCTAAGAACAACGCAGAGAATATGATCTTCCAGATCGAGAAGAGCATGAACGATCTTGGCGACAAGATCACCGATAACGATAAGGCTCCCGTTACAGAGGCCATCGAAAAGCTCAAGGCTACCGTTGCCGGCGGCGACACAGAAGCTATCAAGGCAGACACTGACGCGCTTCAGAAGGCATTCTACCCCATCGCAGAAAAGCTCTATGCAGAGCAGGCTGCAAACGGCGCCGGCAATCCCGATGATGCGGGAGATGCAGGCGCAGGAAACGGCGACGTATACGGAACCGATTTCGAAGATAAGACCTGATTTAACGCAAAATAATGAAACAATTGTTTACAATTTTCATTTAGAATAAACAAAAAAATTCCCGGAGATTATAGTTTAACCTCCGGGAAAATCTACAAAACAACTTACCTCAAGTCAAATCAGACGAAGGATCATTATGGCAGATAAAAAAGATTATTACGAGATCCTCGGTGTCGAAAAAGGCGCATCGGAGGACGAATTAAAAAGAGCTTACAGAAAGCTCGCAAAGCAATACCACCCCGATATGAATCCCGGGGATGCCGAGGCTGAGCTGAAGTTCAAAGAAGTTAATGAGGCGTACGAGGTTCTTTCCGATCCTGAAAAACGCGAAAAATATGACAGGTACGGTCACGCCGCCTTCGATCCTTCTATGGGCGGAGGCGCAGGATTTGGCGGTTTCGGCGGTTTTGGCGGCGGTGCGGGCTTTGATTTCGGAGATATATTCTCAAGCATTTTCGGCGGTGGTGGCGGAAGAACGCGCTCTAACGTCATCGACGGCGACGATATATCGGTAAGAGTAACGATAACCTTTGAGGAGTCGGTATTCGGCTGCAAGAAAGAGATATCATTCGCAAGGATAGAGGCGTGCGGAGACTGTAACGGCTCAGGCGCTGCAAAGGGCACAAAGCCCGAAACGTGTCAAACCTGTAAGGGTACGGGAAGCGTACGCGTGCAGCAGAATATGGGCTTCGGCTTTATGGAAACTCAAAGAGCTTGCGGAAATTGCCGTGGCACGGGTAAAATCGTAAAAACGCCTTGTAAAAACTGCAACGGCAAGGGCTTCGTGAGAATTAACAAGAAGATGGAGGTTTCTATTCCTGCGGGAATCGATTCCGAACAGAGAATAATTCTTCGCGGACAGGGCTCCGCAGGTAGAAACGGTGGCGTTAACGGCGACCTGATTATACTCGTCCGTGTTCTTCCCCACACTATCTTTGAAAGATCAGGTGATAACCTCTATTGCGAAGTTCCGATCTCATTTGCAGAAGCGACTCTCGGAGCAGAGATCGACATTCCGATCATCGGCGGTAAAACCGAGAAATTTACTATTCCGGAAGGCACTCAAACAGATACATCTTTCACGCTTAAGGGCAAAGGCGTGCCAAACGTTAACACAAAACGAAAAGGTGACTACATTCTGACAGTTGTTATTGAAACACCCAAAAATCTGACAGCAAAGCAAAAAGAGCTTCTCACCGCATTTGCTTCCTCTCTCGGCGATGGCAACAGCGGAAAGAAGCAAAGCTTCTTTAAAAAACTCTTCAACAAATAACGTTAGCGAAAGCGTCTTTCCTTCCCTAACAGTTATTATAATGATTATAGAATGTCGAAACGACTATTTTCGTTTCGACAAGCCGATTTTATCGGCTTTTGCATAATTAAATTTCAAAAAATTTAATTATGCTCTACATTCATTGCAATGGGTTAGTCCAAATTTTTATAAAAATT
>JAFQPR010000018.1 GCA_017411605.1 Clostridia bacterium
ACATTAATAAAAACGAGGAAAACCATAGGTTTTCGACCTTGATTTCCTCAAATTTGTGCTTACTATTAAAGGGGTACTGTGTTTATTTCACAATACCCCTGTTTTTTATTCGGTTATGCCTAAATGCGACAGCCCCTTCTCTTTGCTCTTATCAGGTCACTTGAATATACCTTATCAAACTTTATGCCGCGAAGCGTTTCTCTCGCGAGCTCTGCATCAGCAAGTCCCTTATCGGTAAGCTGTGCGTCAAGCCAGCCTGTCCAGCAGCCTTTTTTGTTAGTTTCGCTCTCTCCATGACGCGTTATGTAAAGCTTCATTTACTTATTCCCCCATTTTAGCTTTTCTCTCTTGACATATAGCCACCTTCCGCAGAGATATCTATACAGGAAGAGTGATACTCTGCAGACCCAATCCAGAAACATTGCTATCCATACGCCGTGAATACCGAGACCGAAGCCGGGCATTGCAAAAAGACCAAACACGGATACGTGCTCAAGCGCTATAACGTAGCTTCCCGCAACTCTGAATATCCACATTGACAGCATAGAAACGACGAGCGTGAAATTAACGTCACCCGCGGCGCGGAAGCATGAGGGTAACATAAATCCTATCGGCCATATCATTGCAGCTATGGCGCAGTGCATAAGAATAAGCTCGCGTCCCAGCGCAGCCGATGCTTCGGATACGTCGTAAAGCGAAATAAGGGGACGCAGCAGCACCACCGTAAACAGGATGACCGACCATAGCGCGATATAATTTATGAGCAATATTTTGCGTGAATACTTCTTCGCCTGCTCATCCTCCCCCGCTCCGATACATCTGCCGACAACGGCTACCATAGCCGCCGAGCAAGCCGTTCCGACCGTATACTGGAAGTTCGATATAGTGAGCGCCACGGCGTTTGCGGCGATAACCGCAGTTCCCATAGATGATATGAGCGACTGCGTCAGAAGTCTGCCGAATTGGAACATTGCGCTCTCGATACCGTTCGGCACGCCGATACGTAATATCCTTTTTATTATACCACGGTCAGGCTTATATTTCAACAGTCTGTCTACATAAACCGAACGCTTTTTATTGTGTATCAGAACGAGCATTATTGTCGCACCGATAGTTCTCGATATAAGAGTTGCCAAACCCGCTCCCGCAGCGCCCATTTCAAAAACAATGATGAAAAGCGCGTTTCCGCCGATGTTGATAACGTTTATGATAAGAGATTCTATAAGCGTGATAAGCGAGTTTCCCGAGGCGCGGAATACAGCGCCGGCGCTACCGCTTATGGCGAGCATCGGGAACGACATCGAAACAAAGAGGAAGTAACTCATCGCGGAGCTCATTACGTCAGCCTCGGCATCTCCGAAAAGAAGATTCAAAAGCGGCTTTCGCAGAACAAGCACGGTGGCGGTCAGTACCAACGCCAAAACCGTCGAAATATATATCAGCTGCTTTGCCGCCTCGTTAACGTCCCCGCCCTGCTTTTTTCCAAGCAGCTGAGCAACGACGACCGATCCGCCCGCCGACATCGCAGTAAAGAATATTATAAGCAGATTATCAAGCGAGTTGACGAGTGAAACGCCCGAAACCGCGGAATCTCCCGCGTAGGACACCATCATAGTGTCTATTGCGCCTACCATAACTGCGAGCAGCTGCTGTATCAGCAGCGGTATCATTATTTTAGCAAGAGCCCTGCCCGAAAACAGCGACCTCGAGCCTCCATTGGAAATAGTGCTTCCTGTATTCACGTTTTTTCCTCCGTAATAATTTATAAAACTCATTGACAGATTAATAGCCTTATGATATGATTATATCATAAATTTTGCGCATTTCTTGCCAAAAAAACTAATAATTGTGTCATATTTTTACATAGGAGTCAAAATGCAGCCGAATTTCAATCTGCAACGCGAAATAAAAAACGAGCTTGTATGCGGAATCAGCAAATCCTCCGTAACTCCATTTCATTTTCACTCGCATATTGAGTTTTATATCGTTTTATACGGTAAGATCGAGGTCATTGTAAACGATAAGCGTAAAATACTGCAAGGCGGCGAATTCTCCGTCGCGCTGAGCTACGATGCGCATAGCTACAGAGCCCTCGGAGATGCCAAAGCAATATATCTGATAATTCCGCAGAGCTATGTCAAGGACTTTACGGATCAGCTTATGGGAAGACGGGAATTCTTCCCTTTTATCGACGATCCCGAAACCGTCAAAACGGTTACCGATGCCGCAAGCAAGCTTATCCTCGGTGGAAACGAGCTTACGCGGCGAGGTCTTATCTTTTTAATTCTGGGCGCGATACTGGATAAGCTACCGAAGGATGAGTCCCCGCACCTCAAGCCTCACGCCCCCTCTCCCGAGATACTTATATACGTGGGTAAGCACTTTCGAGAGGAAATGAGCCTTGCCACCGTCGCAAAGGAGTTCGGATATAGCGCGAGTTACCTATCCCGTATGTTCAGCGAAACCTTTGGGATATCATTTAGAAAGTATCTTACCCTGACCCGCCTGAGAGAGGCAGTTCTTCTGCTACAGAGCGCGGATATGAGCATCACCGAATGCGCTATGGAAAGCGGCTTCAGTTCTATGCGAAGCTTCTACCGCGCATTCCGTGACGAATTCGCAACAACGCCAAAGGAATACTACGCAAATATATGTAAAAACTAAAACAATTCTTTACATACAAGGAGCTTTTCTTATGCTTACCGATAAAACAACAACTACCGTTCGCGAGGGCAACGGTAGCGAAGAGAATCCTTACCGCTCCCCCGACAAAACCGCTGGAATACAGACACAGCTTGCCGCTCTTGCCTCGCGCGGCGGACTGTTAAATCTTGAGTCCGCAAGATACGATATTGAAAAATCTATCGTTTTAGATACGTCATCGCTGGCGCTTGACGGTGGAGTCTGGGCGTGCAACACCGACCCAAACGGCGTATTTGAAACAAAATTCGGCACTAAAATAAGAATGCAAGGCACAAACTTTCCTGCCATCGTCATAGGAAGAGAGACCGACCCCGTCAGCGGAGCTATTATACGCAACGTTGGCATTCAGGGAGATATCACGGGAATGGACACACGCCGTATCGTAAACTTTGACGAGCCGAGGCACGCGGCGGGGCTTTGCCTTGACACGGTACGCACCGACCAATGCGCATTCACAAAGCTCTCCTTATGCGGACTTGCGAATGGAATAGTTGCCACGGGTAACGCCGAAATAGACGCCTGCATCTTCGAGAGCATAAATATGGACGGCTGCGGAAACGGCATCTGGTTCTCCCCCGGGGCATCCTATTACGTGCGCGTACGCTCCTGCATTATTGCGGACAATCCGTATTACGGCTTCTACCTTGGCGGCAGGGGCAAGTCTATACACAATCTTGAGATTCTCGACAGTCATTTCGTAAGAAACGGCGGCGCATTCCGCGACGGTGACGGTCACCCACCCGCGGCAGTCTACTTTGACGGCGTATCAAAGTGCGCTATAAGCCACTGCTTATTTGATGATCCCGGCACGTTCTGGTACTATGACGATAACGCAACGAGTAACGAAGAGCGTCAGCCCTCGCATATAAAGATTCCTGCCCTTCGCATAGAAGGTAACGAAAACCGCATCTGTGGCAACACCTTCCGCAACAGTTCTTCGGATTCCATAATTCTCTCGGGAAACGGCAATATTCTTATGAACACCATCGCTGACGGCAACGTCAGAATATCGGGAAAAGGCAACACGGTTGCCACCCTCGTGTTCACAAAGCCCTCGTCGCGCCTCATCCTTGAGGGGGAAGCACGTGACACCACGGTTATCCTTGGTGTAGAGGAATCAAGAATAGTGAGGATCATAGACTAAAATACGCACAAAACAATTATTCTCATTTTATCACTCGATCGCATTATGAGCTAAGCCGGAAACCTTATACAACAAAAGAGCAAGAATAAGAGGAGAAAAAAATCCTTCTGTTCTTGCTCTTGCTTTTCTTTCTGTCGATATATTGTCGCTTAGCGCCAATCAGATATGAGATAATCCCCTCTTGCTTTTGACATATTTCGTCTCCGATGAGGAATACAAAAGCATATCGAGTCGCAGGCATACCGAGTTGCGTCAGCAACATATCGAAAATCACGTCAGAGATTTATAACGGTCGTAATTTGTCAGTTCAGGAGATCACGCTATATTTCATTCGTTTATTTACCACAGTTGCTATTCTGTGATAGTCGTTCGTCAGTATAACGTCAATTCCCATATCAAGAAACTCTTCCGTTTCCTTTTGATCGTCAGACCAGAACACGTTGCAGATTATACCGTTTTCGTGAGCCTTATCTATCATTTTCCGATCGAAATAAGGTTTAAAAAGCTGAACCTTTTTGCATCCGTATTTTATCGCTCTGTCAACAATCCCCCATTTATCTTTACCGGCTCCGCAACAGCGAGTGATATCCGGATATTCACGCTGTAAGCGTTCAAGAAGAGAATCATCACCGGTCATAAAATATACGTATTTTTCGCAGTCATATTTTTTGATAAGCTTAACAACGCGATCGAGATATTCGGGTTTCCCGCCCCCTGTCTTAAGATGAATATTCATCACACAATGGCAAGAAAACTTCTTTAATATATCCTCAAAGGTAGGTATCCTCATACCCTCGAAGTGCTCACCTCGTTTAACTCCGAAATCAAACTCGCGAAGCTCCGCCAGAGTGTAATCCCAAATGTTGCCCGTTCCGTTTGAAACTCGGTCAAGTGTAGGATCGTGAATAGAAACAACCTCGCCGTCCTTAGTAAACCAAAGGTCAAACTCAATCTCCTCCGCGCCCATTGCCACGGCTGCTCCGAATGCAGGCATACTGTTTTCGGGGAGCACCGTTTTAAACCCACGGTGAGCGCAGACTCTCGGATAAGGCATTATCTCATCGTGACGCACTATTGCGCTTCCTGCGGGACGGTATTTCCACGGACGTCTGCCTAGCTCAATATATTCGTAGTGTGCGGACGGCGGATTTCCAAAGCCTGCAGGCTTATAATACTTTTCACACGGGTCTATATCAACGGTTGCAAGACCAACCTTACTGTACATATTCACAAGGACCTCACCCGTCGGAGCAACCACCATTGACGCACCGCCGAGAGGTGAGCTCTCTCCCATCGAAACGGATGAACGGATGACGTAGGTATTCGTGTTATACGCGAGGCTCTGCGACATAATCTCTAAAGCTCTGTGAGTATCGGAGCGCTGATGCGAGCAACCGATTATAATATCAAGCTTCTCTCGCGCCATATTCGCAAACGCTTCATAAAAATAAAAGTCATAGCAGGTAAGTAAGCCGAAGCGCAAGCCATCCAGCTCGATCACGGTAGGCTCTGAGAATTCAAAGGAATACTCACTGTCTAACTGCAACCTTGAAACTTCTCCCGGAGTCAAGTGCTGCTTATAATATTTCCCCGCTATCTCACCCGATCTGTTAAACGCGTAGGTAGTGTTGCGCATTCCACCCTTTTCATAAGAACGCGCGTTGACGAAGACCATAGCGTTGCAGCGCCTTGCCGTCTCGGCTGCCTTTTCAAGCAAACACCCGTTGAATTTCAACGATGCCTCTTCGGACTGCTCCTTCGTCCGCGCAAGGCAAGGTATATCACACGACTCCGGCAAAACGATAAGATCCATGCTCTCGTCACACGAATCAATCAACTTTAGCTGCTCTTCAAAATAATAATCTATTTTTTCAAAATCGGAAGAATATTCAGGCTGAATAATACAAACTTTCATATTGATACTCCATATTATCTTTTAAATAATTATTATCTCATACTCTTTTTTGGTTGCTTTTGAGAATTTATGTTTACAATAAAATTTTAATCTTCGTCGATAACTATCTTTGCCTTAGCAGGCTTAACCACAAGATTGAGATAAACAAGACAGACTATTATCATAATCACCGAAAACGCGGAGAGTATCTGCTGGGCGTATATATGGTCGAAGAAGAGGAATTTGTTTCCATTTTTCTGCACGTACTCAACAAGGGGGCTGAAGGCAAGCGTCGTGAAGAAGCCCGCAAAGCCTACCACGGTATTTTTGACCGCGAGCGCGCTCGTACGGTTCTTTCTCGGCACGAAATCGTATACGAGATTAACTATGCCGCTGTTGATGCCTGCCATGGATGCCGCGTGCAGAACGGCGTATACCGTGTAAAATGCGACACCTGCAAACATATTTGCCGCGTGGGCGACAAGGGTTATACCAAAGCAAAGATTCAAGGAATTTACAAAGGAATACTTATCGGCAAGCTTGCCCATAGGCGTTGAAACCGCAGCGCGGACAACGGAGCCGACAGCCGCAATAACCGTTACCGTCGTCATATTCATTCCAAGATCTGAGATCTGATACGTTCCGTAGAATGGCGTCGTCGAATACGTCGCTATATTCCAAAATACGAATAGAGGTATAAGGATGAGCAATTTTTTGTCGGTCACCGAGCTTTTGATAAGCTGACCGATAGGCTCCCGTGACACTTCCTCGGGCTTCTCCTTGATGAGGAGAAGAAGAGTCGTATGTATAGCGGTTAAGACGAACATAGTAATAGCGCCGAGAATGAACACGCCCCTATAGTTACCCGCCGCCTCGAGATAGTCTATAAGGCTTCCCATACTGACCGAAACAACGATGCCCGAAATGAGTGAGAACATCTCCTTCTTTGCGGTAAATATACCCCTCTTACGATCGTCAACGATACCCATTTCCCACGCCATCTTCGGAGAATATATAACGTTCTTAACTATCTCACCAAGAAGAAAAAGACAGATGAAAATGACTATCTTGACCGTTTTACCAAGCTTTATGATCGGTATAACGTAAAGGAACGAGAACGCAAGCTGCGTTAAAAGATTCAGCACGATTATCAGCGGCTTGATAGGCTTTTTCTGCGCTAAGAGCAGCGCGAATATCTGAAAACCGAAGCCGAGCGAAACGAAAGCGGATATAATACCCGTAAGACTGTCCGACATTCCTATCGTAGTGGTCATCTTCGCGAGGTAAGTACCGGCAACGAAGGTCGCGAGAAAATACTCTACTGCTGCCTCAAAAATATAAAACAGGCGGCTTCTTTTATATATATCTCTATTCTCATTTTTTAGAGCTTCATCCATAAATACTTCCTCCAACGCTTTTATTTCCTAAATCATTATAGCATTCTTTTTTCAAAAAGCAACCTTTAATCTACCGAAAATTTTTCGAAATTACATTTTTATTAAAATATACTTGCTTTTATCACTTGCGTGTGCTAACATATTTTAGGCGTTTGTGAACGAGATTTCGTGAATGAGCAAGGATTTATACAGCTTTTTGCGTGTTCAAATCGGGTTTCACTCGCCTAAGTGAAGATTATTAAAGGTGATGCACTATGATAACTCTTTCAAAAATAGCGGCGCTCGCCAACGTCTCGGTATCGACGGCGTCAAAGGCGTTTTCGGGCAGCCGAGAGGTAAACGAGAAAACGAGAGAGCTGATATTCGACATAGCGAAGCAGCACGGTGTTTTCAGAAAATTCTATAACGCCAAATATCCGCAAATCGTAATTGCGGTCGTTATACCCGAATACCACAGCGGCAATTACGGAGTTCTTATTTCCGAGATGCAAAGGGAGCTTGACGCTCGCGACTGTACAATGATTGTAACCTCGGCAAACTTTCTTCTCGAGAAGAACGAAACGCTCATCGACTACTATTCGAATTATACCAATGCCGATGGCATAATTATCGTTGACGGGAATATCGATATCCCCGACAGCTTTGTGACGCCATACGTCACAATAGGCGCAAAAGAAAGCATATTATCACCGCTCATTACGGTGAACCTTGACAGTGCGCTATTCAAAGCTGTTAAACACTTTAAGGATAGCGGCGCATCTTCGGTGGGCTTTATCTCGGAAGAAAAGACAACTTCAAGGCTCGCCGCCTTCAGGCTCGCTATGAAAGAAATATACGGCTCGTGCGACGAGCGCTTTATCTCCATATCGAAAAGCCGCTTCGAAAAGGGCGGTTATGAGGCAACGGAAAAGCTTATAAAGAACGGAGCTCTCCCCCGCGCTCTCGTCTGCGGATATGACAATATTGCATACGGAGCTATGCGCGCCCTTGCAGACCGTGGACTCTCTGTCCCCGACGACGTAGCGATAGTCAGCTTTGACGATAATCCCTCTTCAAAATATACGGTGCCTTCCCTATCCAGTATTTATATCAAGCGTGCCGAATGCGCAAAGATCGCAGCAGATACGATACTTAATATAATTCTCGGCGCACCTTATAATAAAACCGTTATGCTCAACGCAGAACTCAATCTTCGTGAGTCCACGGTTATATAAAACAAAAAGAGATAGCAAATCGGTTTTTAATGTGCCGAAATGTTATCTCTTTTTTGTTGGTGAAGTTTTTGCTTTTCGCAAAAGTGAAGTTGCGTTATAAGCCTTAGTTAACCTTGATCGCAATTAACCTTGATCGAAGTCCCGGATATCTCTAGCCTCCCTCCGGGAGGGAGGTGGCACGCGAACGCGTGACGGAAGGAGAATGCGTCCTTCCGTTATAAGCCTTAGTTAACCTTGATCGTAATTAACCTTGATCGAAGTCCCAGATACCGTCGTTGTCCTCTTTAGGAGTTGTTTCCGTACCGGGAGAAGTCGTAATGATATCTTCATTTTCAAGCTCGATCACTTCAAGCTCGGGAGCTAAGTAACTCATAACCCCTGATTCATTCTTTTCATTCTGCATTTTGCATTTTGAATTCTGCATTAATCACTCCTCCTTTCAGTTTTCAACAACAGATTCTCTGTACGCTCTCGCGCTCTGGAGATACTTCCAGAAGCGAGCGACAACATTTACGAGTTTTTCGTTGTTCTGCGTCTTGGACCACTCGTAGTAGGCGTTGATATGGAAACTGCCTGATACTACGCCTTCATCAGAGGTGTAAGTATAGGTCACCGTCTCGCAAAGCTGGTATGCGTATACGTCCATGTCGATACTCTTGCCATCTTCGGAAATCACCGTCTTGACAGGTCTACCGTTAATGAAGAATGCGTATTTGCTTGCATCTGCGCCATCTTCGAGTGTAAATCTCATAGAAGGTGTTTCGTCAAGCAAGAAGGTTACACTCTTTAATCCGTTTGTTTCGTGCGTGGTGTTTCCTTCGACGACGGGCGCATTGCTTGCATCGTATTGTTCACCGAGGAGAGCGTCTATTTTGGCAAAAGCAACATCATCCTCAATGCCAAAGTAAACGTATGCCGCTTTGATATAAGAAAGAACGTCCTTAATCAGTTGCTTTTCTACGCTGCTGCCGGTTTCAATCAGCGCCTGCGCATATTTAACAACACCAAGAGTGTATCTTCCCGATACGTTATTACCATTATGGTTGAGCGTTACAACAAAAGGAATATCTTTTGCTGCTGCCTTAGCGCTAAGCATAATTTGGATGCGATAGTATTCCTTTTCGCCAATGAGTACCTTCGTGTCCCTGATAGCGTTGAGGTCGCTGTATTCTACGCCGTCAAGAGTAAATTTAACAAGTGTAGAAACCGCGGGAACATAAACGTTGAGAATAATATTTTCGTCAAGTGTTATGCTCGTCTTAAGCGCAAAATCAATGGAAGAAACGATATTCTTTGTTGTTTCATAATAAGCGTTCATTTCTTCTGCATATGTGGTTGCATTCTCTTCGCTAACTTTGTAATCGGTAAGATATTCACGGAAGAGTTCAAGCTTTGCTGAGTGCTCCTCACCGGATACTTTAAGTGATGCCACCTTTTCATACGCCTCAATCATAGCCGAGCGATCAACGCATACGTTTAACATTTCGTAGCCCGTGCATCTGATTTCAGTAAAGGTGATGCCCTTTCCCGACACAGAGGTTGCGCTCATTCGGATTTTCTCAGCAGCGACGCCACTGAGGTTGACCTCAATCCACTCATCTTCAAGTCCGGTGCCACCGTTTCCGGTCTTCAATGCGGTAAATTCGGCATTGGTAGCGATTGTCTTCACAGTTCTCCAAGCGCCATCATAATATACCTCAATCTTCCAGTTTTCTCCCGTATATTCATACTGCTTATTGAAAATATAGAACTTCATCTTATCCAAAACGTGGACCTTATCAAATTCAAGAGTTGCTTCAAAAACTCCGTCTGTTGGTGACGAGTATCTTCCAATGTTATATGTTGCGGAGATTACGTTATCTGTCAATTTTTCATAGCGGTAAACACTGCCCGCTACCGCCTTATTACTAACGAACTGATAGCCGTCAAGGACGTTATCACAATACTCTGCGTAATAATCTGCGGGAATTGCAGAGCATCTGATTTCCTGAAGGGAAACGTAACCCAGGGAAGTAACGTCGGCTGTAAGTCTGATTTTTTCAGCATATACACCGCCGAGGTTGATGGATATCCAATAGTCCTCAGGCGTTGTTCCCCCGGTTTTCACGACGAGTGCGGAAAGCTCCTCGTTTGTAGCTATTGTTTTTACCGTCTTCCATACGCCGTCAAGATAAACCTCAATCTTCCAGTTCTGTCCTGCAGTCGTTATTTTTCCTTGGTTCAGCTCATAAGAATAAATCTTAAGAGTGTTTAGCTTGTAAACCTTTCCAAGATTAATAGTACCGTCCAAGCCATTTCGAGAAGAGAATCTTCCATATTGCCAGCTCGTGCCCAGTACACCGTCGGTAAGCTTATCATAGCCAAAGGTGTAGGAACCTGAAACGTCGGTAGCTGTAGCACCCGCAAATTCCTTTTCTTCAAAGATATTGTTGAATTCTTCCGCCACGTAATCCAACGCGCCATAGCATCTCATTTCCACAAGCGAGACAGAATCACCGCTCACAGCACTTGCGCTGAATCTTAACTTTTCTGCAACAATACCTCCAAGGTCAATAGAAACGTATTTATCCTCGAGAGATGTGCCATCCTGCGTAACGATCAGCGCCGCCATTTCATCGTTGGTAGCTATGCTTTTTACTGTCGTCCACGCACCGTCAAGGTAAGCCTCGATCTTCCAACTATGACCAACGGAACCAATCATATCTCTGAACATATAAAGTCTGAGCTCGTCGATAGCATACCTGCCTTCCAGATCGACCGTTGCGTTGAATTTACCGTTTGACGCCGATACATATCTGCCAAGCTTCCAGTTATTCGACATAATACCGTCGTTAAGCTTATCGTAGTCAAATGCTTTGGAATCCAGGGTGCTGTTGGTTGCAATGGCCTCCGTACCAATGATTTCCTTGCCCTCTAAAACGTTGATGAAGTTGGTTTCGACAAGCGTACCGTAGCATACCGCCTCGTAGAAAGTCATACCTTGTCCCGAGAGAGGATCTGCGTGAAATCTCAGCTTGCTTGCCTTGATGCCACCGAGGTCAAATACAAGCCAATAATAGGACTTACCGGTGGAATCATCAGGATTCACGATATAACGGATGTTGTTTTGCACCATATCGTCATAAGAGAGATTATCGATCACAGTGACCCACTCACCGTTTGCAAATACATCAACCTTGAAGTTAGTTCCTATATGCTGGTAATTCTTATCATAAATGTTGAATTGAAGTTCATTCAATACATACTCGCCATTGAGATCAATAGTTGCCGCAGCGATGTTGGTTGGTGTAGCACCTTCCGCCGCAGTATTTTTACCAGAAGAGTAGCGTCCTACTCTATAATCGGAGGGACAAATAACTCCATCGGTAAGCTTTGAGAATGCATAGCCGTCGGCAGCATTTGCGCGGCTGTCTGCCTCCTGAACGAATACCTTGTCCTTAAAGATGTTTTCGTAAACCTTCCCACGGGTAATCGAGCCAATCTTGTAAAGCTCCGATTCTTCATTATGATGGTAAGAAAGCACGGATACCGCATATTCCTTATCGGAAGAATAAGAAGTGCAAAGCACCGGTGCTTTTGTCTCGCAAAGAAGGGTGTACTCCGATTGACCCGAAGCCTTTTCGTAGAGACGATAGGAGACGGTGTTCGAATTTGATTTGACCACTGCCTGAAGTTCGCCGCTATCCGTAACGTATCCCATTACCTGCGAAACCGTAGCCGCAGTATCAATGGGGTTATAATAACAAAGTGTTCTTTCAGTTTCCACACCGTCTTCATTTACCGAAGTTACAACGAAGGTCATTCTTTCGTTATCATTCTCTTTGTCGGGAGTGTAAACGAGAGAGGTCGCGGTGGTATTCTTTATAAGGGTATAAGTAGGTGCGTTGTCGATAGCAGCATATACGTTGTAACCGATAGCGTCTGCCGCAGGAGACCAAACGAGAGTGAAGTCACCAAAATCACCCTCTCTCGAATAATTGAGAACCTCGGGAGCAGTAGGCTTTTCGATCTTTTCAAAGCCGCTGATGATATAGGTTTCACCTTCGGTAGTGTCGAAGCCGATGAGGTGATCGTCAAGCACCTCATATTTAACTTCCCTACCGGTTGAAGCGACAGTTACCTTTGCACCTGTAATAGAAGGATAGTAAACCTTTGCAACACCGCCGCTACCCGATTTTATATTGAACGTGTCAGCAACGCCATCCTGCCAAGCAGCGGAAACCTCAAAATTACCTCTGGCTACAAGACCGGTATAAGATCCGTCGCTCCAAGCTTCGGGCATTGCTGCCAGAGGCTCGATATAGCCCTCGTGACTCTGCAGTAGCATCTCTGCCACACCGGCTGTATAGCCGAAATTCGAGTCGATCTGGAAGAGACCGTAAATTTTTGTGAAGAGGTTGGGGAAGGTACATCTACTGAGCATCCCCTGCACCATCTCGTGCGCCTTCTCGCCGTCTTTTAGTCTGGCGTAAAGATTGTTCTTGTGTGTCAGCACCCATCCGCCGGCAGTATCACCACCGGAACGACCTTCCAGCGATACTTTTGCCGCATCAAGCCATGCGGGTGTTGAGGAGTTGATGATATTACCGGGATAAAGTCCAACGAGCATAGATACATGTCTATGGCTGGGGTCATCGCCGATGGAACTATAATACGTTTCTTCGCGGAATTCTTTAATCTGACCGGAAAGTCCGACCTGAATAGGATCGTACTTATCTATCTGTTCCATAATGGTTTTCAGAACCGAGTAGTCCTCACCCGAAAGCAATTCTTCGTTTTCCAAATCAATTCCCAATGCTTTTGCTGCTGCAAGTGCATTGTAGTTATTGAGGTAAGCAAAGGTTTGTGCATAGGTCGTGCCCTTTGTGTAATACCAGGCACCGTTTACTTTTACCTCAGGTGAGTTGCTGTAAGGAACAAGATACTTTCCATCCTCGTCAATTTCGACTATTTTTGTAATATATCTTGCCGCACTCACGAGTACGTCGTATACGTGCGCAAGAACCTCGGGATCTTTTGTAAACTGATAATAATCCCAGAACATCTGCGTCGTAAAGCCAAGATCTCCGCAAGAATAATCACCCGCCAGCGTAAATCCGTGCTGAGCGACACCGATAACCCAACCGTTACCACCGTCCTTACCCAGCAGTTCCGGGTGGAATTTATTGATAGCCACCCACGCATGTCCCTCTGCGGCTGGCATATATGCATTGTTGTAATCCACATAAGCCTCAAAGGTCTCGGCGAGGTTGGTGGAGAATGCCGGCCAGTAGTTCATCTGGACATTAATGTTGTGCCAATAACCCGAACCGAGAGACGGTGTGTTGTAACTGTTCCATACACCCTGAAGGTTCGCAGGAAGTGTTCCGTCTCTGGAAGATGCTATAAGAAGATATCTTCCGTATTGGAATAAGAGTACTTCAAGATAAGTGCCGTATCCGTTGGTTTGGTAATTACTAATTAAGGTTTCCGTGGTCAATTTGAAGTCATTTTCGTCACAATCCAGGTCAACGCTGACTCGTCCAAACAGTTTGGAGTGATCTTCGATATGATTGCTTTTCAAAAGATTATAGGCTTCCTCAAAGTTTTTTCCCTCGAAGATCGCATCAATGGCACTCATTTCGCCGCCAACCTTAGCTCTGGTATATTCCGGACCGTTTGTTACCGTCGGAGGGGTTGAATTGTTGAAAGTACCCTTAATAAGTTCATAATCCGTTCCAAGAGTTACGACGATATAAGCATTCTTAGCACCGTTTACAACAATTGTACCATCAACATCGGTATGTTCTTTGCCTGTAAAATCAGTGTAATTATTATCCACTGTTGATGCGGTGATGTCACCGTCCGAGTACACCTTGTAAATACCAAGAAAATCAATACTGTGTGCACCCATCAGTCCTTCGAGTTCAATATAACCAACGCCGTCTTCCGTAACCGATGACGTTACGGTTCCGTTTTTGGATTTGCCATCCGTTTCCTCGTACATATAATCCTGCTCAAAAGGAATGGTGGGACGAAGGGTAAATGAAAGTGCTCCGTCTGTATCGGCACTGAGTTTAATAACAAATACCTTATCCGGATAAGAGGCGAAAAGTTCTCTTGAATACTTTACGCCGTTGTATGTATAATTCACGCCTGTGGTCGCAGTCGTAAGATCGAGATAGCGTTCATAATCACTGACGTTTTCGTATGTATGGTTGAAATCTATAAAGGTTTCAGAAAAGTTGTTAAGTCCACCGCTATCAGGACTATACGAAAAGGGATGATACAGAGTTTTTTCTGTAACTTGAATTCTCTCCGTTTCGGTTCTTCCGAAAACATTTACACCGAAATGTGCATTTCCAATCGGAAGAGAGTACTGCTCCCAAGGAATATCTATTCCTTTACCCGTGGTATCGCACGCATGCGAATACTCCGAATCCATAATGGGAGCAGGCTTGTCAAACAAAAGCTTCAGGGGCATATCGCTTTCGTCTATCAACACCTGATTTGCGTTTGATTCTACAGCAAAACCGATAACCGAAAACAATCCGGACACGCTGCCGAAAAGAATCGCACACCCACAAATCAAACTAAGAATTTTCTTTTTCATAGTTCTTTTCCTACCTTATGTATTTATTTGTCACGAAGCAGAAAATGATATAATCCACCCCTTGACATCTTAATTATAATTTATTTTTTTTGTAATTGCAATGTAAAAAAAATGAGAATAACAAGCAAAAAAACTACCCTTTGACCTTTTTTATTTTGAATATTCAATTGATAAAAGGTAATATTCTATGTTTCTTTACCTTAATATCATGCGTTCGTTATGGTAAATTATAACGTCGACAGATGGTAATTTTGGTGGATTTGTTGTCTATTGTTAGTAAAGGTATTCTTCGTATTTTACAATCCTTTTTCAACAAGCATTCCGGCAAACATCCTCCCGGTATAAACAAACATCTTGATTTTTTGCTCTGAGATAATACTATAAATATCACTCGAAGGCGCTATACAAACTTTCGGATATCCATCCAAAATCCCCCTTTCAGATCGTGAATAAATACGGACATACAATACAAAAATACGCATTCAAAAAAAAGCACTTACGGTACATTTCGCGTACCGCAAGTGCTTTATTTGTGCTTTTTGTTAACTTTTATTTACGCATATAAATTATATGCTGAATCAAATATCAAAGTCCCAGATACCGTCGTTATCTTCCTTTGGTGTTGTTTCCGTACCCGGTGAGGTAGTGATGATATCCATTGCGTCAAGCCCGATTACTTCAAGCTCGGGAGCTATATAACTCATAACCACTAATTCATTCTTTTCATTCTGCATTCTGCATTTTGAATTCTGCATTAATCACTCCTCCTTTCAGTTTTCAACAACCGATTCTCTGTACGCTCTTGCGCTCTGAAGATACTTCCAGAAGCACTCGGTAAGAGCTGTAAG
>JAFQPR010000019.1 GCA_017411605.1 Clostridia bacterium
ACATTAATAAAAACGAGGAAAACCATAGGTTTTCGACCTTGATTTCCTCAAATTTGTGCTTACTATTAAAGGGGTACTGTGTTTATTTCACAATACCCCTGTTTTTTATTCGGTTATGCCTAAATGCGACAGCCCCTTCTCCTTGCCGCTTTTGTATTCGCTTGGAGATATACCGAACTCCTTTTTGAAAACTCGGCTGAAGTATAGCTGGTCGGGGAAGCCGCAGAGCGCGGCAATTTCTCCGATGCTCGCATCGGTTGCGGTGAGCATTTCTCTTGCGCTGTCAAGCCTAAGTGCCGTCTGATACTTTATCGGCGTTGTGTTCATCGATGCGGAGAATAGGTGTGAGAAGCGGCTCTTTGAATAGCCCGATACGTGCGCAAGCTCGTCTACCGTTATGGATTTATCGTAATTCATATTTATATGCGCGATGCTTGACAGTATAGCGCTCGGAATACTGTTCTCAAACCTATTCGCGAGGGTAGCCGAAAGACTGTGCAACACCTCGATAAGCGCGGATACCGCGAGCATTTTCGCGCCGTCGTTTTTAAAGTAGCCTATTATCTCCGAGAGCTTCTCAATAACGCGCGCGTCGCACCTCTTATTATACGCTCCCGAGGATAGCCCGAGCTCCGAGAGAAGCTCCTCTGCCGCCGTGCCCGAGAAGTGAAGCCAAAAGGAACGGCTATCACAAACAGCCTCGTAGCTCTGCGGCTCACCGGGGTAGTAAAGCGCAAAGCAGCCCTCACCGAGAATTTTCGTATCCCCGCCGTGCTTAACCGCGCACGCCCCCTTTATTACTACGAAGAGATGATAGTCAACTCTGCCGCGCTCTCTTACCGTCATCGTGCCCGTTGGCATTATCTGCGCGCCCGCGCTGTTTATTTCAAGAAATTTTTCCGAGAAGTAGTTCGTGCTGTCAGAACTTCCGTCGTATATACGTTTTGCCATAAATGCTTACCTTTATATAATTTATAAAATTCGTCCGCCGCGCAATCTTTCCGTGCGTTGCGCCGAGCTTGCTCTTATGATTATATTCTAGCATATAATAGCATTTTTGTCCATATAAAAAGCAAAATTTTCTATTTACTTTTTTCGGCGAGGCAATTACAATAAAAACGGTAAAAAACAACCAAAAGGAGAATTTTTATGAAAAAAATCGCTTTTATCGGCGCGGGTAGCTTGCAGTTTACGTCGAGCTGTGTCAGAGACCTTTTGACCTTTCCCGCATTCCGCGAAACGGAATTCAGACTTATGGATACAAATGAAGCCAACCTTCGCGGTATAATGGTTATAGTAAGTCGAAATAGCATGATTTCACGCTATTTCGACACAATATCATAGATATTGTGCCAAATTTTTTATAAAAATTTGGACTAACCCATTGCAATGAATGTAGAGCATAATTAAATTTTTTGAAATTTAATTATGCAAAAGCCGATAAAATCGGCTTGTCAAAACGAAAATAGTCGTTTCGACATTCTATAATCATTATAAATCATATTGACTAAAATGAGTTTATATGGTATAGTTAGAGAGCTTTCAAATACTATTTTCAGATTATCGGAGGATACATATGTTATACGGTGATGGAAAACACGATGATACCGAAGATTTGCAGTCAATGCTTGACGAATGCGGTATAGTTATGCTTTTGAAGCCCGGCATTTATCTTGTAAGCCGTACGCTTATAATTCATTCAAATACGAGGTTTGTCCTCTCGCCGGGGGCGCATCTGCTTGCCGCGCCCTATTCGAAGTGCGCGCTTATTGAAAACGAGCATTTCAGAGGAGAGGGAAGGGACTGCAATATTGAAATTATCGGCGGTATCTTTGACGGCAACTGCGATAATATGGGACTTGACGGTGAGTATGAGGCTATCCACAGGCTTGACGACCCGTACAGCCCCGACCTTTTCAAGGGAAAGCTTATGCGATTTGCTCACGTTGACAATATCGCCCTTGAGAAGCTTACGGTCAAGGACCCCGTGAGCTACGGTATTCAGATAGCGGACGCAGTAGGCTTCGTTACACGCGATATCCACTTTGATTATAATTGGCACTTTGGAACGACAGACGGCGTGCATATCAACGGCCCCGCCTGCGACGGAGTGATTGAAAATCTCCACGGAACAACGAATGACGATATGGTATCGCTTACTACTATTGATGAGTCTCACGCGGAGGTTACCGCAGGTGAGATATCGAACGTATATATTCATAACGTATCTGCGCATAACGGCTACTCGGGCGTAAGACTTCTCGCGGTGGGTAACTATGATTTGAAGAACGTGACCGTCAGCGGAGTTTACGGTGACTTTCGCCACAATGCTGTTCTCGTTTCGCATCACAAAATGCGTCCCGATACAAGAATATGGTTTGACAATATTATCATCGAGCATATCCACGCATCGAAGAGCTGCACGCCCCTTGGAGACGGCTGCTTCAGATATTGGGAGAGGGAGTGCTACCGCGGTCCCATTATCTGGTTTGAGAGCGGCGTTCACGTCGGCAGCGCGGTTATCCGCGACGTAACGAGGCACGAGGAGTCCACCGTTACCTGCGGATATCTCGTTCAGCTCGATAAGAACGCGACCTTCGACCGACTTACCGTCGAGAACGTTTATCAGACAAACGCGGAGGGGGTTAATGCTCCCGTTTGGTATAACGAGGCTACCGTGCGCGAGTATATCGAGCGCGACGTAAACAAGACCGCAATGAAGCAATCGAAGGCATAAGAGAGCCAAAGACGGCGAAGCATTGCCTTCGGCTGTGAAGCAACCTTCGGTTTTCAGAGGAAAAGGTATGAATTTATTAAAGGATAAACGCAAAAGAAAAATATTTATAATCATAACGTCCGTCGCTCTTGCCCTTGCGGTTATCGTAGGAGCTTGCGCTATATATCTCGGCGATTATTACCGCGCGGATAAGGAAGCGATAGACGCGTTTTTGCCACAGGGCGCTACGTGGAGTGAAGACTCGGGCAGGATTGCATTTGAGCCCGAAGGCGCAACTAAAGGATTTATCTTCTATCCCGGCGGTAAGGTGGAATATACGGCATACGTTCCCCTGATGCAAGCGTGCGCAGAGAAAGGAATTCTATGCGTGCTCGTAAAGATGCCCTTCAATCTTGCCGTCCTTGACGTGAATGCAGCGGACGGTATACGGGAAAAATATCCCGAAATTGAGGATTGGTACATAGGCGGTCATTCGCTCGGCGGGTCTATGGCGGCGTCTTACCTTGCCGATAATACCGAGGACTATAAAGGTCTGATTCTGCTCGGCTCATACTCAACTGCCAATCTCTCGGGTACCGACCTTGCCGTGCTCTCCGTATACGGTAGCGAGGATAAGGTTATGAACCGTGAGAAATATGACGAGAATAAGTCCAACCTTCCCGACGGTTTTACCGAATTTATCATTGACGGCGGTTGCCATGCATACTTCGGTATGTACGGCGCGCAGGACGGTGACGGCACCCCTTCGATAACTAACGAAGAGCAGATTCGCGTAACCGTTGAAAATATCGTTGATATAATGAAATGATAAGCAGTTAACTTGCTAAAAACTAGAATTTTGTAAATAAATATATACATAATAAAACCGAAGCGGAAGGATTTGTCGCGCGTGGCGCATCCGATATACCGCTTCGGTTTTTTTATTTTTTGTAATATTCCTCAAACAAATCGTTTGGAGTGCATTCGAGTATGTCACAAATAGCTTTCAGATTTTCAAACTTTATCGCCTTGGTTTCGTTCTCAACGATCTTTTTGAAGTTTTGATAGCTGAGTCCCAGTTGAATATATAGCCAATACCTCGTTTTGCCTTTTTGTTTTAATATTTCATCTATGCGTAAATGCATCTACTACCTCCGTGGATTATCTAATGTATACATTCTATATCAAATTTAACCTTGACAAATAGACTTACACATTATATAATGTACACATTAGATAATGAATAGATATACCGCTTCGGTTTTATGTTTTGCTTTTTTGATAGTGAAATGAAAAAACAAAAACAAGGGGCGATATCACTGAAATGATAAGCCCCTTTTACGATTCAATTTCCAAATCGGATGAACTGAATATCTCATCATCCAAAAACTCGGTAAGCGACATTCCAAAGCCTCTTGCGAGCATAATTACGGTTGTTAGTGTAACCGTTTTGTTTCTTCCGTTCATTATACATTGCATACTTCCGTGCTGGATTCCAGAGTCCTGCTCCAGACGGTATTGGGATATACCTTTTTCCTTCAGTAGCTTGGAAATCCGCTTTGCAACAGCAAAATTTACAGTCAAGCTTATACCTCCTTGGTAAGAAGATTTAACTACGTAGGTTTACCTACACGTATATTTTAGCAACAAATTTTGTAAATTATAAGAAGGTATACCTACATATTAAGCTTGTTTTAAAAAAAGAAGTGTGTTATACTATGTAGGTAAACCTACACAAATGGAGATGTAAGATGATTGTAACATTTTGCGGTCACGCGAGTTTTTCGAAAAGCTTGGAATATGAGCAGAAGCTAATGGAGCTTCTCGAAGAAGTAGTAGGAGATGCGTATGCGTATATGTATCTTGGCGGTTACGGAGAATTTGATAGCTTCGCTTATCACGTTTGTAAAAAATATAAAGAAAGTCATCCAAACATTTGTTTGATTCTTGTTACGCCCTATCCGGCGGTGAAAAATGAAAATAATAATTCGAAGCTTTTGCAGTTTTCGTATGACGGTACAATATATCCCGAGCTTGAGAATAAGCCGCGAAAATTTGCTATATACTATCGCAATCGGTGGATGGTTGACAAGGCTGATTTCATGATTGCATACGTCAGGCATGATTGGGGCGGAGCTTATACTATGCTTAAATATGCAAAGCATAGGCGAGTGAAACCTAATTCGAATACGTTTTAATCTGCATATTTTTCACGATAATGCGCTAAAAACCCTCGTAATATCCGCATATTACTTCAGCTTTTTAACTTTTCTCGCAAAAAATCTGCGAGATTAAAATAATTCTTACCTAAAGCTGATAGAAATTATTGATATTTTGCGAAATTGAGAGAAACAAAGTGTGGACTTTGTGAACGAGATTTCGTGACAGAGCAAGGATTTATATAGCTTTAGGCGTGTTCGAATTAAGTTTCACTCGCCTAAAAAAATAATCTATAATCTTGCCGAGCTTTGGTAAGAAAGAGTGAAAAACATTTTTGAATAGAACGGTAAAACGATTGATTAATGATAAAAATATTTGAATATAAGAAAACCGAAGCGGAAGGATTCGTCGCGCGTGGCGTATCCGATATACCGCTTCGGTTGTTTTTTATTCTGTTTTGCATAAATTTTAGATTTGCGTGGCTTCATTTCATCAGCTCGTCGGTGAGCCTCAGGATTTCGGGGGCGATTTTTCTGCGGGCTCTGTTTGTAACGAGGTTATATATAGGGTGCGCGAGGCTCGCTATAATACCGCCGAGGACACCTATTACAGCGCCGAGGGGGAGCGCGAGATTTTTGTGGCTTCCGAGTATTTCGGCGAGCTCTGACATTGCAAGGCTCATTCCAAAACCGAGGATAAGTGTACCGACGATACCGAAGGTGAGGGAAATAGCCTGAGCCTTTGCGGTAACGCCACGGTCAAGGCGGCGAAGCCGCTCGAGCTTGCCCTCGGGGCTCTCCGGTGCTGGCGCTGCGTATTTATCACGTATTCTGCGAAGCTCGTCTCGCTCCTTTGCCGAGTAAGTATATTCAAAGGTGCTGTTTTCTTTATTGTTCATCTTCCTGTTTTTCTCCGAGGTTTTTTAGTTTTTTAGTGCTCTGTACTATTATGAAAATCGCCATAACGATAAGGAATGCCGATACCACAGCTCCCGTCGCGCCGAGGAGAATGCGATTCATCGTCTTGTCTGCAGTGGGGTCGCCGAAGGTGGTGAGCATCGTTGATTCAAGCGTTATCATAGATACGCACGCCGCCGCAAGGCTTATCGCCTTTGACGCGGAGAAGGCGGGACTGTTGAATTTTCTGAATTTTATAAGGTTGACGATGGCAAGCGTAAAGGCGGTAAAGGTGTATGCCGCTATCGCTATCGTTGTTATCTCGTGGTGGATAAAGGTCCTGTCGAATTTTATCATAAAGAGAACTATCACCGAAAGGCTTAAGTTAACGGCGAGGAATACCCAGCCGCAGTTGCGGTATTTTATAAGCTCAGCGCGCATCCGCTCACCTGGGCGAAAGCTCTTCGTGTGCTTGAAGAGGAAGTATCTCATAGCGGCAAGGAAGAGATAATAGCCCGCGATGGAATAAAACCAGAATGAGCCGTGATATATTCCGAGAAAAAGCTGAAATGCGGCAAAGATACAGTTGAAGATTATTGACGCGGCAAGAGTGACGTTTACCCTGAAACGTGGGTTTTCTCTCCAATAAAGTAAATATTTATTCTCATTTTTCTGCCTTTTGCACCATTTTATAATGTCGGGTATTCTGAAGCACCAGACGGTGAGAGTATATGCAGATACGACGTATGAGATTATTGACGGCACGGATGCCGTATCCCAGATGACGGCGGATAATATGAGCAGTACTATCGCTATCGGGGTAAGAAGTCCTATAATTATCTTTTTGGGGAAGATAAAAGCCTTACCTATCCTCTTCCACTTTTGCTCCATTTTTGCTCCTTCCTATTCTGACGGTGAACGTCGTGCCTACGCCGACCGCGCTTTCAACGCCGATCTCGCCCTGCATAATGTCAACAACGCGGCGCACGAGCGCCAGTCCAAGTCCGTTACCTGCTGATGCGTGTGAAGTATCGCCCTGGTAGAACTTCTCGAACATATGCGCTCCGACCTCACTCGAGATGCCGCAGCCCGTGTCCGATACTTTAACTGTCGCGAAGTCCTCGTCTGCCGAAAGCGTTAAGGTGACCTTGCCGCCCCGCTCGGTAAATTTCAAGGCGTTTGAGAAAAGGTTGTTCCACACGAGCGAGAGAAGCTCACTGTCGGCATAAATAAACACGTCCTCGGCTATATCCGTGTCAATTTCGATATCCTTTTCCTCCCATACGCTCTCGTACCCGATGAGGCACTCGCAGAGCTGCTCGCCGAGATTGAATCTCTCCGTTTTGGGATAAATCTTCTGATTTTCAAGTCTGTTGAGCTTGAGTATGTTCGTCATCATATCCGAAAGGCGGCGCGTAGCGTCGGTTATAGCCTTTGCGTATTCCTTTCGCTGCCCGTCGGTAAGCTCATCCGAGCCGAGAAGCTTGCCGTAGTTGTTTATCACGGCGAGGGGCGTTTTCATCTCGTGGGATACGTTTGCAATAAAATCGGTGCGCAGAGTTTCAACGCCCGAAAGCTCCTCCGCCATCTTGTTTATGCAGTCGATTATCGAGGCGAAGCTCTCATCCGTGACGAGCTTTGACACCTGCGGTACTCTTACGGAGAAGTCGCCCGCTATCATTTTTTCGGTTGCCTCGGCTATTCTTTTTGCGGGTCGCTCAAAGGTGAGCTTACGGCGCACGGAGTCGATAACCGTAAAAATAAGGCTTATGAGAACGACGTTCCAGAACGTCAACTTTGCCGCATCCTCAATAGTTTCGTTCGTGAGCGGAATATCGCTGTTATACGAAAGCGTCGTCACGAATAGCATCGTGCAGCAGGTGATAACGAATGCGACGAGGATAAAAAAGGTAAAGTAGTGGCTGAATATCCTGATTATTCTTTTATATATGCTGCCGTTTTTCACTTTATCACCGCCTTATACCCAAGACCGTGTACGGTTTTTATCTCAAACGCGTCGCACGCGGAGAGCTTCTGACGGAGCTTCGTGATATAGATATCGACGGTGCGCGTGCCCGAGTCGGTATCCGCATTCCAGAATTCGTCCATAAGCTGGGTGCGCGTGAAGGTCTTTTTAGGGTATGAGAGAAGCTTATAGAGTAAGTCGAACTCGCGCGCTGTGAGAGCTATCTCCTCGCCGTTAAGCTCGGCAACTCTCTCGTCGACGTCCATCGTGAAGCCGCCGAGCTCGAGTCTTCTGCTCGAGGCTATCTTCGACCTGCGTAATAGCGCGCCGATGCGCAAGAACATCTCGTCGAGGTCGATGGGCTTCGTCATATAATCGTCAATGCCGATGCCGAAGGCTCTCTGCTTCGATGCGAAATCGTCGCGCGCGGTCATAAAGAGTATCGGTATATCGTTGTTGAGCGAGCGCACCGTCGATGCGAACTCAAACCCATCAATACCCGGCATCATTATATCCGAAATGATAAGGTCAAAGGTGTTCTTGTACATCTCGTCGTACGCCTCGTCGGCAGAGAGCGAGCCTATCGCCTCGTAGCCTCTGTTGCTCAAAAAGGAGCAGACCGAACGGTTTAAATCGCGGTCATCCTCAACTACAAGTATTTTAAACATAATAAACCTCCCAAAAGCAGATTTTTCTGTAAAAATGATTATAAAACTATTATATCACATTTTATTCTATCATGCAAATGTTTATATTTTGTTTCTGTGGGAGAAAAAGTTTTAAAAATGAATTAAAATCTGAAATTTCATGAATTGACGGCAGAGCCGTCGTGAATTCTCGCGAATTGAATCCGCTCCATGAATTGACACTTTGTGTCGTTGCGTGATCGTCCGTGTGGGACATCACGCATTAAACAAGGCTCGTTTTATTCAAGATGAGTCTTGAGAGTGCGCCGAGTCCGAAGGCAAAAAGCGCGCCGCCCGCGAGGCAGAGAACAACGTTCATCAGAGTTGATGAAAGAGGAGTTATCATACCTACCATCATAAAGAGGAGCATTCCGCCGCCGAGGCTGCCGCAGATCGAGAGCCACGCGGTCTTCTTTGCCGCAACGCTGATAAGCGTGAATATTGATACGAATACCGGCATAAGGAATATCTTTGCGAGCATACACATCAGGAAATTGCCCGCGTTAAGACCGACGGGAAGAGCGAATGAGAGTCCCGTGAATGCGCCGCCGAGCATAGCTCCGACAAAGTATGCGATAAGCATTACTGCTCCCGCAGTGAAGCCCGCGAGCGTTTTCGATATAACGTAGTCGGTCTTATCGGCTCTTACGGTGAAGAGATTTTTTGCGTATCCCGCTCTGAAATCGTCGGAGATAAAGAGGCAGACGAATACGCAGACGAGCATAAACATCATATTGATGTTGCACATTGCCATAACGTCCATACCCGCGCCCATGGCAGCCATACCGCCCTCGGCACTGTTATCCGCGCCGCCTGCGGTATCACCCGCGCTGTCGGTAGGGAGAGTGCCTATCGACTCCCATACGCTCTCGGGACCCTCCATTACCGTGACCTCGCCCGTTTGCTGATTGACGGTTTCTTTGCCGTCCATCATCGTGAGCATTACCGTCATAACTATCGGAATAAGAAGTGCGGTTGCCGCGAGGATATAAAACAGACGGGACCTGAACATACGCCTGAAGTCGACCTTCAGCATACTTTTCACTCTTTTGCCAAAGCTGAAGCTCTCAAATTTTACTGCGTTCTCCATCAGCTTTTACCTCCGTTCATAAGATCTGTATAGTATTCCTCAAGACCTATCTTATCGGTCATTATCTCTGTGACAACGATACCCTTTTCGTAGAGGAAGGTCACTATTTCTTCGGGTGTGGTCTTGTCGTATACGCGGATGTACTCCGCTTCGTCCTCCTCGACGCGTGAGTATTTCTCGAAGAGGAGTCCCTTTGCGCGCTTCATATCTCTGGCGCGGAGCGCAACGTAGGTGCGGCAGCTTGCGTCAAGCTCGTCGGCGGTCAATTCGCATATCATTCTGCCGTGGCGGATGATACCGTAGTGGGTTGCGACCTTCTGAAGCTCACCGAGCAGGTGAGAGGATACGATGATAGAGCGCTTGCCGTCCGCGATAACGTCGAGAAATACCTCGCGCATAATGCGCATACCATCGGCATCGAGGCCGTTGAGCGGCTCGTCAAGCACGAGGAGGGTGGGATCTCCGAGAAGCGCCATAGCGATGCCGACTCTCTGCTTCATACCGAGAGAGCAGTTCTTGTATTTGTTGCCTGCCGCGCCCTCCATACGGACGGTCTTCAGCATTTTTATAACAGCCTCCTCGGCGTTTTCGATACCGAGGTTTGCCGCCTCGAGCATCATATTGTCCCAAACCGTGAGAGAGGGGAAGCAGCCAGGGGCTTCGATAAGCACGCCGAGACTTGAGCGCACGTCGATATCCGTGTGGTCGCGTCCGTAAAGCTTAATGCTGCCGCCCGATTTCGGGATAAGGCCGCATATCATCTTCTCGGTGGTTGATTTACCCGAGCCGTTCTCACCGATAAAGCCGTATATCGCGCCCATCGGTACTGTCATATCAAGACCCGAAACGGCTTGCTTTTCACCGAAGCTCTTGGATAGATTTTTTATTTCTACTGCAAACATTTTTGAAAGCCTCCTTTAATATACGTCACTCTTCGAGAGAATGTAGCTTCCGAGCACGTTGTAGATGATAGCCCAGCCGACAGACACGAGCGCGCATATGACGAGCGTGCCGAAGCTGCTCTCAAGGCAGGCGTTGACAGACGAGCCATAGAGGAAGATGTTGAGGAAGAAGGAGGGGAGTCCTATGCTCTCAACGATTGCCGCCGCGCCTATGATAAGTATTCCCGTGCCGAAGAAGAAGCTCGATGCTATCGAGATACCGAAGTATCTTCTGAAAATAACGTTAATAAGAGTGTAAAGGCTTGCCCAGCCGAGGCTCATTACCATCTTGCCGAGAATAGCGAGGATGAGCGAGAGGGCGTTTACCTCCGTAGAATAGCCTGCGAGAAGTCCGCCGAGCGTGCCGCCTATGAAGTAAGTGCCGCACATACATATCATTGCAAAGGCGCATACGATGCTCTTGGACATCATATAGTCCTGCTTCTTTGCGTGGGTGGTAAAGAGCTGCTTTACGTAGCCCGACTTGTAGTCGTGACCGATGAAAATAGATACCATTATTCCGCCGAAGATGAATACCATATTCATATTTGCGTAGTCGGCAATACCTCTGATGACGTAGAGCGACTCGGATGCGGCGATTATCTGCCAGACGTTGGAGTAGAGGGGCGTTGCCGCCTCGCCGTTTGGTCCCGGCATCATAGTCATTGCCGATACCATAGCGGGGATTATTGCCGCTATCGCGAGAAATATGTAAAAGAGGGGAGTGTGGAAAAGACGGTAAAAGTCAACGCCGAGCATACCCTTCAGTCTTTCGGCGAAGGTCGGCGATTTGAATTGAAGCTCACTTGACATTATGCATCCTCCTTTTTAGACATAAGCTCGATGTAATATTCCTCGAGTCCTATCTTGTTTTTCTTTATCTCATAGGGAACGAAGCCCGATTTCATTAAGTAATCGACTATCTCTTCGGTATCGTCTACGTCATAGACGCGTATACTGCCGTCCCCCTCGCGGCGCACGTCGCTATACTTTTTCGCGAGTGCCGAGCTTGCGCCCTCGGTATCGTCTACCTTAAGCGTGGTAAACACCTGCGCGCGAGCGTCCATTTCCTCTGCGGAAAGCTCCATTATCATACGGCCCCTGCGGATAATGCCGTAGTGCGTGGCGATTTTCTCAAGCTCGCCGAGTATATGCGAGGAGATGAGAACGGTGCAGCCGTAGTTTTTCGTGATATCAACCAGTATCTCACGCATAATACGCATACCGTCGGTGTCAAGACCGTTGATAGGCTCGTCGAGGATAAGGAGAGCGGGATCTCCGAGAAGCGCCATAGCGATACCGATACGCTGCTTCATACCCAGAGAGCAGCTCTTGAACTTAATATTCGCGTTTTCCTCCATACGCACGATCTTGAGAACGCGCGATATCTCCTCATCGGGATTTTCGAGCCCGAGATTTATCGTCTGCATACGAAGATTTTGATATACGCTCGAGCCGGGGAAGCATCCCGCGTTCTCGATAAGCGCTCCAACTCTGACACGTACCCCCGGGTCCGTGTAATCTTTTCCAAAGAGCTTGATATCACCGCAGTCGGGAACGAGGTGACCGCAGATAAGCTTCTCGGTGGTTGATTTACCCGAGCCGTTCTCACCGATAAAGCCGTATATCGCGCCCTTAGGTACGGTCATATTCAGGTGATCGACGGCATACATACCGCGAAAGCTCTTTGAAAGATCTCTTATTTCAATAGCGTTCATTTTTTACTCCTTGAAGGTATTTTAATTATATAAAAAAGTGTTAAGGCAAGCCCGTGGGAGCTCTGCCTTTTGCAGAACTCCCAGCTAAGTTTGCCTGAAGTAGGTGAAAATATCTCGGAAAGGTGAAGCTCGCATTATAATTGAAGCCTTGCTTTTTGGCGTATCGGCAAGCTTAACTTCACTGCGAGCTTTGCTGCGCAACATCACTGCGCATAGCGCAACTTCACTTTTGCTTTGGCAAAAACTTACACACTGTCGAGTCATTTTCGGTTATGCCAAAATACACCGATTTTTATTTCTTTTTTGCTGCTTCGTAGCGAGCCTCCGCTGCTGCCTTGCGCTCGTTAGCGGCAGCGATCTCTGCCTCGCGCTCCTCCCTCATCTTTTCAGCTCTCTCGGAGGGACTCATGTGAGCGTCATCCCAAGTCTTCTTCGCGTCAGCCTTTGCTTTAGCATATGTGTTTCTGCCTCTGTTCTCCTCGAAGTTTGCCTTTGCTTCAGCCTTTGCCGCTGCGAAGTTTGCGCGGTCAACCTCGTGCTGAGCTTTCGCGCTTGCCTTAATATCACCGAATGCTTTCTTGAAAAATGCTTTAATACCCATTGTATAATAATCTCCTTTTGGTATAGAATTGTTTAATTTATTTTGTTGATTTGTAAACTTAAGTTATCTTATTCGCCGATTATCTCGTTTGAGATGCGTAATATCTCGGGGGTGAGCGCCGCTTTTGTTTTTCTTGCTATACGGCTGTGAATTGCCTTTGCGGGGAGCATCATAAGAACTCCGATGCCACCGAAGAGAAGCGTCAGCCAATCCGCGCCCTCAAATACGTCGAGTCCGTAACACATACCGATGCCGAATACGAGTGAGCCGAGGATACCGATGATAAGGGACTCTACCGTTCCCGCGGTCCGCACCTTATTATCGAGCTTGCGGAGCCTTTCAATTTTGTTTTCCTTTTTTGGAAGGTACTTGCTTCTGATTTTTTCTACCTCGGTCATTTTCTCTGCCGAGTAGCTGTAGGTAAAGGTGGTGTTTTCCATAAATTCCTGCTTTCTTTGTTTCTTCGTGTTTTGTGACTATAGTATACCGCCGCTGTTTTTGCGTTTTGCTAATGAATTGTTTTTGTTTTGTTAAAAAGTGAATTTTTTTCGTTTTTTGAAAATCAATTTCCAAGAAGCGCCATCGTTCTTCAAAGCATAGGCGCGAAGATTCTTACGACAGAGCGGATGAAGCGCGTGACGAGGTTGGTTTTCATCATATCCTCTTTAATTTCTATGGATTTATCAAGAGTGTCAAGGATATCCGCCTTAAGGTCGCGTATCGCCTCGCATTTATACATCCATACGCCGTTCTCAAAGTGGTGAACTAGGCTACGGTAGTCGAGGTTTATCGTGCCTATCACGGCGTATTTATCATCGGAAATATAGCTCTTCGCGTGGATGAAGCCGGGCTCGTATTCATATATTCTGACGCCCGCCTTCATCAAACGGTAAAAGAAGCTTCTCGTCATCTGGAAAACGAGCTTCTTATCGGGAATGTGGGGAACGATAATGCGCACGTCAACACCGCGCAGCGCGGCGTTTTCGATACTTCCGCATAGCTCGTTATCTATAATAAGGTAGGGAGTCGTCATGTACATATAGCCCGTCGCGGAGTTGAGCATATTCTGTATCACGCTCTTAGCGACTCTGCGCTCGTATATCGGGTTAGGGCCGTCGCCGAAGGGAATAATATATCCGTCGGCTTTGATGTTCTCCGTCTTTGGATATAGCTCAAAACCGTTCTCGGGCAGCTCCTTGACGTTAAGAGCGAAGTCGGAGAGAAATAGGCGCGTCAGCTCATATACCGCCTCGCCCTCAAGCCTCAATGCGGTATCCTTCCAGTGCCCGAAGCGTACGACCTCGTTTATATATTCATCGGCAATATTGCAGCCGCCCGTATATCCTACCTTGCCGTCGATAACGAGTATCTTACGGTGGCTTCTGTTGTTAAACTCGCTGTCCGCATTTCCGCGAAGGCGCGAGAAGGGGGTTGCTTCAATTCCGTCCTTGCCGAGTATTTTTGCGTAATTACCCGGAAGGGTGCTCATGCATCCGATATCATCGTAAAGAACACGGACGCAAACGCCCTCTTTAACCTTCCTTTTAAGTATATCGAGTATAGAATTCCAGAAAATACCCTCCTCGATAATGAAGTATTCCATAAAAATGAACTTCTCTGCCGCCTCAAGGTCGGTGAGCATCGACTGATACATATCCTCACCGAGGGGGAAATAGGTCTGTTTCGTGTTCGTGAAGAGGGAGCTTCCCGATATCGAGCAGAGCATCCTTGCGTGCGATGCCGCCTCGGGGTCGAGAGCTGCGAGTGCGCTTTCGTTTCTCTCACTGTTATCCTTTTTATATCTGTAGCGCTTCAGCTCGCCAAGTCTTTTTGCGTACTTTTTCTGCAGCTTTCTTGAGTAGAACATAAAGTAGAGCATAAAGCCCGCGATAGGTAAGATAAGCACGAAGAGCAGCCAGGGCACCTTGTAATCGGGGTTATCATCCGAGGCTATTATTTTGATTATGCAGAATACCTCGGTTAAGAATGCCGCTATATAAAAATAGGGAATATAGTAGCAGCAAACGACTACCGATGCTATAACCGCAAGCACCTCAAATAGGGTTATCATTACAGCCGCGATATATCGGCTCGGGATATAGTTGTATTCCCGTTCTATAACTTTCGTTCCTGTATGTACCTTATACGACCTTTTCACGGTAAATCTCCTTTTTTGCATAGTTTTGGATTTTACACTGACAGTATATTATTCTGTTATTTTAAAGATATTTAAAAAATGTTTCTGTTTTGTTAGAAAATAAAAAATCGGTCACAGTAAAAATACCGTAACCGATTTTGGTATATTCAATTATTCGCCGAGCTCCTTGTGGAAGAGCTTATACTCGCCGTCCCTGATACGCATGATAAAATCCTGCTCGTCTGAGATTTTTGAATAGAGCTTGATGCCGCCGAGCTTCGTCTGTGAGGAGCCTCTGTGATTATCCGTTCCCGCAAAGGGAAGAAGGTCATAGCTCTTTGCGTAATGCTTTGCCATATCGTTCTCAAACTCCGTGCGATTCGCGTTGTATATCTCAACGCCGTGAACGTGGCGCGGATAAAGTCTTATATGGTCGATATACGACGCCTCGCGAAAGGGGTGAGCCTGTATTATGAGCGCGCCCTCGTTTGCCATAAGAGTCAGCTCCGCTGTCTTGCTCATATTCATTATCTCGGGGTGATTAAGAAACCACTCCTTATCAAGACCGTAAACAAGAAAATCGGTTCCGCCGTAGGAAAGCTCCGCGCCGAAAAATACGGAAATTCCTATCTCGTCGCCTATCCGCTTTGCTTCCTCATAGTCCGAAAAATAGAAGTTGATTTTTTCGTCATAAGGAAGACTTCTGTCAATATTAATATTTCCGTCAAGAAAATGATTCGTTATAAAGATACCCGCATAGCCCAGCCCGTAGTAAAACTCAACCGTTTCACGCACGCTCGCCACAGCGCATTTGCTGACGGGCTTGGTGTGAAGATGCGTTTCGTATAAATGCATTATAGCTCTCCAATACTTTGTAAAGAGGTCGCTTGCGCCTCGTATTAACTAAGCTATTATAGCATAAATATTTTAGTTTGTAAAGTTGTTTATTGAAATCGGGGAACTAAGTAGCCTTATTTTGCGCCGAATGCCGCTCTCATTCTTCTGAGAGCTTCCTCAATATCCTCGTATTTTGATGCGTAGCAGATGCGGATATATCCCTCGCCGTCTTCGCCGAATGCGCTGCCCGGAGCGGTAACAACGTGTGTCTTTTCGAGAATGTACTCCGCCGCATCGTTTGACGTCATACCGAAATCGCGTATGCTTGGGAAAACGTAAAACGCGCCCTTCGGTGTGTGGCAGGAGAAGCCACGTATCGAGTTCAGTCCGCCAACGATAAGTCTGCGGTTTCTGTCGTAGTATTCGACCATATTTTGTACGTCCTCGTCACCGCGGAAAATAGCTTCGACTGCCGCCATCTGCATAGGCTCGGGTATGCTAGCTATCATATTCTCCTGGAGCTTGATAAGGTTTTGCGTGATATGCTCGTTCGCGCAGATATAGCCGACACGGAAGCCCGTCATAGCGAAGGTCTTCGAGAAGCTGTTTATCGTCAGCACGTAGTCTTCAAGTCCGGGGATAGCCGCAAGGCTCGTCTGGCGGAAGCCGTCGTAAACGAGTCTTTCATACGGCTCGTCGGAGATAACGAAGAGCTTGTATTTCTTGACGAGCTCCGCAATTTCGTAAAGGTCGTTTTCATCGAGCACACCGCCCGTAGGGTTTGAGGGGGAATTGACTATTATAAGCTTTGTTTTATCCGTGATGAGCGGCTCAATTTTGTCAGCCGTCATTTTAAAGTCGCAGCTCTCGTCAACCTTGGCGTAGACCGCCTTAGCGCCTACCATATCTATCTGACCGCGGTAGTCGGGCCAGTTCGGTCCCTGGAGAATAACCTCGTCCCCCGGGTTAACGAGAGTTATCATCGCGAGCATCAGCGCCTGCGTTGCGCCGCCGGTAACGATGAGATTTTTATCGGGGTCGCACTTAATGCCGTTTTCCCCCCGGAGCTTGTACGCGATAGCATCTCGCAGCGGCTTGATGCCTGCGTTCGGAGTATATTTAGTCTTTCCCTCGGAGAGGGATTTTATAGCCGCCTCAACAATATAATCCGGAGTTCTGAAGCCGGGCTCGCCAAGCGTCAGATTTATCGAGTCGGGGTAGTTTTTCGCAAGCTCAAACATACGGCGCACTCCCGAGCCGAGAGCAGTATTTGCCGCGTGACTCAAATAGTTTCTGTTTTCCATTTTAATTCACCTCGTCGGGTAAAACCGCAGCATTGAATTTATGCTCCATAAGCGAGAGCATAGTGTGGCTCTTTATAACGCCTTTTTGCCGCTTTAAAGAAAGGAGCTTTTCCTCGAGCGCCTCAACGCCAGATGCGCATATCTTGATTATGTAATCGTATTCACCCGTTACGGCGTAGCACTCGAGTATATCGGTGTCGCTCTTTATGTGCTCCATAAGCTTATCCACCGCATCGCCGTACTGCAAAACCAGAAGTATGAACGCGGTGACGGATTTACCGACCTGCTTTTCATCCGTGATAACCGTGAAATTCTTTATTATTCCGCCCGATCGCATCCTCGCTATTCTTTTGTTCACCGCGGGCACGGAAAGCCCGACCGTATTTCCGATATCGGTGGCGCTCATTGCCGCGTCAAGAGAAAGAAGCTTAAGTATTTTCTTATCCGTTGAGTCTATCATATGTAACTCCTGCGTCGTTTTTTAATTAAAGTATAGCCTCTGTTTTATAAAAAAACAAGAAAAAATAAAAAATCGAGCGAATTTTATCTAGCATCGGCTAAAAGTTAAAATCTGCTCGATTAATATATTAAATTATCGTTCGTAAACCTTAATACCGTGAGATAGCATAATATCCTCGGCGGCACGTATCTCCTCATCCGTTGGCAGACGGCAGGGAAGGGTATTTTCTATCCCGAGCGCCGCATACTTGCCGGAGGCGTAGTTATGGTATGGAAGAATTTTAACACGGGTAACGTGTTTCAGGCTCGAAATGAACTCGGCGAGAGCTTCTATTTCACCGTCGTTATATTCGGGAACGTAGGGTATTCTTATCTCGGTGGGCTTGCCCGTGGCGTCTATGTATTTCAGGTTTTCGAGTATAATTTTATTTGACTGCCCCGTGCATTTTATATGCACGTCCTCGCTGTACGCCTTAAGGTCATAGAGAAAGATATCAGTAAAGGGCATCACGGCATTGAGCTTTTCACGCGATACGAAGCCCGAGGTATCAACAGCGGTGGAGATACCGTTTTTCTTGAGCTCCGAGAGCAGCTCGCGGCAAAAGTCCGCCTGAACGAGGCATTCTCCACCCGAGAGAGTGACACCGCCGCCCGAGGACTCGAAGAAGTCCTTGTCCTCAAGAAGTATCGGCAGAAGCTCGTCTACGGTTACCTCTTTCCCGTAAATCTTTATGGAATCGTTAGGGCAAGCTTCCTCGCAAGAAGCGCATAAAACGCAAGCGTTTTTGTCAAAAATGTGAATATTGGTTTGCAATTTATGCGCGCTTTTCTCGCAAACTCGCGCGCATTCGCCGCAGAGTATACATTTATGCTCGAAGAAGCATATGTCCGTTTTTTGCGTAAGTCCCTCGGGATTATGGCACCATACGCACCGAAGCGGACAGCCCTTGAAGAAAATGGTAGTTCTGATGCCGTCACCGTCGTGGACCGCAAAGCGCTTTATATCGAATATCGTAGCTTTTTTAATCATACGTTTTTCATACCTGCAATCAAATTGTCCTGAACCTCGCGCTCGAGGTCGCAGAAGTATACGTTCCAGCCACAGAGTCTTACCTGAAGGTTTTTATATTTTTCGGGATCGTTTTGCGCCGCTATAAGTGTTTCGGGGCTGACTACGTTAAACTGGATGGCGAAGCCTCCGCCCATAAAATAGGTATTAAGGAGAGAGTGCATAACGGAAAGTCCCTCGTCGCCCGATACGCTCGTTGGGTGAAGGGCAACGTCGAGAACTGCGCCGTTAGGTATTTTGGTGTGGTCTTCAGCCATAGCCGAGCGCATAAGTCCCGTAACTCCGTTTTTATCCATACCGGGTACGGAGCAGAGATTTTTTGACACGGGTTCGCCGAAAAGCCTTCCGTCGGGAGTAGCGTCGAGCGTTTTGCTGGACTTGAATATCCAGTCTATCGAGAAGAGTCCGAGGCGATATACGCCGCCGCGTCCGTTTTCTCTTCCGTTAATTGTTTCGGAAAGGTAGTCAACGAGGTCCTTTGCGTACTTATCGGCTTCGATATTGCCTCTGCCGTATTTCTCGGGAAAGCGCAGTATCTTCTGACGTAGGGCGGACTCTCCCTGCCAGTTGCTTGCGAGAACGTCCGCAAACGAGGTAAGAGAGATAAGCTTTTCCTCGTAGACTGCGCGGCGTACCGCGAGCATCGAGTCAACGAAGGTTGCCACGCCGTATGCGCATATCGAGGAGTTGTTGTATTTCGCGCCGCCCGAATAGACGTCAACACCGCGCTCCATTGCGTCGCGGTACGTGCCCGACATTGATGGCGCGCACATAAAGCGCGGATACTTTTTCTCAATCGTGTTTATCTCGGTTATTGCCACCTCTGCCATATGGTCGATATTTGCAAAAACCGCTGCCGAGAAATCCTCGAACGTTTCGGGAGCTTTGATTTTTCCCGATTTTATATCCTGCATAACGAAGGATATCGCGTGAGGTAAGGAAAGCTTGCCGTTAACCGTACAGGGCAGCTCCTTGCCAACCGCAGACGGCTCGTAGCATCCTATGAGCGTATAGTTTTCCGCATCGGCAGGGTCGATGCCGATACCGACGAGAGCTTCTTTTATGACTTTATCGTTGATGAATACAAAGCTGTTTTTGCCGTCCCTTATAGAGCGAAACACGGTTTTTATTAGGCGTTCGGGTGTTTTGCCACTGACCTTGACGTGAATCTTAGGGTCGTGAACGTCGAGCGCTGTATATTCGTCAAGAATAAGGTATGTAAGCTCGTTAGGCTCTGCTGCAATATCGAAGGGGATATTTGCCTCGACTCGCATTGAGTTCCATTTGAAGAGGAAATATCTGAACAGCTCGCGTATTTCACCCTCACTCACACCTCTCTCAAGGTCGCTCTTATAGAAGGGGTAGAGCAAAACGTCTATCTCGCCGAGCGAACGCAGAGCCGCTCCGTCAACCTTCTGCTGAACGAAATAATAGATGAAGTAAAGCTGCATAGCCTCGGCAAGGGTTTTTGGCGCGCGGCTTGCGATAGCTTTGAGATTCTCCTTTGCGAAGGCAGCGTTCGCCCCCTCGGTGCTCTCCAAGGCAGATGCCAGGCGGAGCGCAAATCTTGCGGTTGCCTCGTAGGTTATCTTGACCGCCTCATAGAACGCAGCCTCGGGAGTACCCGCCTCGCACCTCGAAAGGCGCTCGCCTGCCTCGGTGATGATACCCGTAAGACCGACCTCGAGAAGCTTTTCCCAATCGGGCATCGTATGACTGTAATCCCCGTTGGCGAATATTGCGCCGATATTCGAGAGTCTTCTCGCTTCTCCCGATTTTTTATGGAATGAGGAGTATATCTCCTTGCGTATTCTTATAGGCGTACTCATAACGTCAGAGTCGCAAAGGTCGGCAAAAATATCGTACGGATTTATAAAAAGCTCCGTGCCGTCGAGGTATACCTCGTTTGCTTTTGCTTTGCCGAGCACGGCATATTCCTCGGTGTCAAATGCCGCGCGTATTTTTTTGTATAGCTCCTCGGAGCGCTCCTTGTTCGCTGCTGCCGAATAGCGCTCGTACTGCCTATCAATATTTTGTCTTGAGACATCAAAAGGGGTGAAGTTCATATATTTCTCCTTTATCAAGCTTCCGAGAACGGCATAATATCGGATACCGTCCGCGAAAGCCGTTTTGTTAGCGGTCGTTTTTTCTTATTATACATTAGCGAGTGACGTATGTAAATCGAGAAAGCGTACAAAATGGATTTTTCGAACATTTTTATTGACAGAGAAAACTATGTATGCTATACTGAAAAAAAGCAATTTCGGAGAAATATATGGATAATAACTTAAAAATTCTGAATATTTTAAAGGTTTACGAAGGAAGTATGGCAAAGGGAAAAATAGATAATACACACAAAATGCGGCATAGCGATGCGTTTGTGTATTTCTTTCGCGGGTGCGTGGAATACGTTTTTTCCGACGTAAGCTTCACTGCGAGCGCCGGGTCTGTGGTATTCCTTCCGAAATCGAGCAGCTACAGAATGAGGATATCCGAGCCGTCGGATTACTACGTTGTGGACTTTGAGTTTGAAAGCTCCGAGGCAGTCAGACGGGGCGCGGAGTTTAAAAAGCTCTCGCCGGGAGTGAAGGCTGATTTTGAAAAGCTTTTGTATACCCATCACGGAACAGAGCCCTGGAGCCAATGCGACGCATACTCGCTTCTTTACCGAATATATTCTGCTTGCGTTCGCAGCGAGAGAAGGGAATACACTAAATCGGGAGAGCTCTATTCCTCGGCTATGAAATTTATCCTTGATAATTACTCGTCGCATACCGTATCCGTCTCGGATATTGCTGAGCACGTAGAAGTCAGCGAAGTTCATTTAAGACGCATCTTCAAGTCTCATACGGCTACGTCGCCTATGCAGTACGTGAACTGTCTCAGAATAGAGAAGGCTAAGAATTTACTAACCGAATCAAATCTTGCGATAAGTGACGTGGCAAGGCTCTCGGGCTTCTCTGATCCTTACTATTTCAGCCGTGAATTTAAAAAGAGCGTGGGAATAACACCTACGGGATATAAAAAACAAAAAACAGAGAAACCTTGAATAAAGTGACACAATCAAAGAGGGTAGCTCAAGTTGTGCAAAACTTTAGCTACCCTCGAATGCGCTAAGGGGCTAGGGGGATTTAGAGCGAAAATTTGCGTTCTCCCACCTGTGAGGCGTATATAAATACGTCGAGGGAGGGAAACGCAAATAGAAA
>JAFQPR010000020.1 GCA_017411605.1 Clostridia bacterium
ATTGCGTATCACCTTCGAGGTATCGAGATATCCCTCGATATCCTCATCGTAAAGAAGGTAGGAAAGGTTACCGCCGTTACGCTCGTCCCAACCGAGTCTATAGAGGTTTGTAAGTGTTCTTACCGTTTCAACCATAAAAGGTGCTTCGAGTATATTTTTCATTATATTATCTCCTTGTATGTACTGTATTGTAAACAATTGTTATCTTTTAGACTGTTATCTTTTGGAAAGGACCTCGCGCTCATACTCGTCAACCTCGTCGATCCAGCTCATACCAACGGGAGCGCCAACTCTCTTGCAGTACTCGTCAAACACCTCGCCGAAGGGGAAGGTCTTAAGCTCCTCGGAGAGAGCGAGCATCTTCGTGTAGTTTGCATCGTCCTGATAGCCGCGGAGCTGCTCGGAGGGGAGAAGAAGCGCGGAAAGGAGAGCCTTCTGCATATTTCTTGCGCCTACTACCCATGCGGCAATGCGGTTAACCGATGCATCGAAATAGTCAAGGGCGATAAACACTCTGTTAAGCGCGTCGTTTCTTACGATTTCCTTTGCGATCTCGCGGGTCTCGTCATCAAGAATAACTACGTGGTCGGAGTCCCAACGCACCGAGCGTGTTACGTGAAGGGCAATCTTTTCATTGAAGAGAAGAAGCGAGGATATCTTATCCGAAACGACCTCGGTGGGATGATAGTGACCGTTATCCATAAGAGGTGTGATGCCTGCCTTGGTCGAGTAAGAGAGGCAGAATTCCGCAGAGCCTACGGTGTAGGACTCAAGTCCTATGCCGAAGACCTTGGACTCAAGGGTTACGTAGACCTTGGACTTATCGTAAGGAATGGAAAGTATCTCATCGAGGGATTTCTTGAATCTTGCCCTCGGACCGAGTCTATCCGCGGGAATCTCCTTATAACCGTCGGGAATCCAATAGTTGATAACGCAGGGCTCGCCCGTTTCATTTGCGAAATATTCCGCTATTTTTAAGCACGCCTTGCCGTGTTCTACCCAGAACTTGCGCGTTGCTTCATCGGGTGAGGAGAGTGTGAGATTGTCTTTTACATTGGGATGAGCGAAGAACGTGGGGTTGAAGTCAATGCCCATTCCTCTTTCCTTGGCGAACTTTACCCACTTAGCGAAGTGCTTCGGAAGAAGCGCGTCTCTGTTTGCATATTCGCCACCCTCAAAGATAGCGTAGCTTGCGTGAAGATTGAGCTTCTTTTTTCCGGGGATAAGCGAGAACGCCTTGTCGATATCCGCCATAAGCTCGTCGGGAGTGGTTGCCTTGCCGGGATAGTTACCCGTGGTCTGAATACCGCCCGAAAGAGCCTCCTTAGAGTCAAAGCCCGAAACGTCATCACCCTGCCAGCAGTGGATAGATACGGGTACGTCCTTGAGGATATCCATTGCCAGATCGGTGTTTATACCGAGCTCGGCGTATTTAGCCTTTGCGTATTCGTAGTTTGTCATAATATATTTTCCTTTCGCTTTTTAATCATTACTTTATGCTTTTCTCTTCATCTGAGTTTTGAGGTTTCCAACCGCAGTTGCCTCAATAGGAAGCGCTATAACGTGCTTACCCGTGTGCTTTTCCGTAAGCGCATTGAGATAATCGTTCTTCGCGCCGCCTCCGACGATATATATTTCGTTATACTGCGCGCCCGTATTGCTTTCCATATCTGCTATAGCCTCGGCGTAGCAGCACGCAAGGCTCTTATACGCGCTCTTGAAATAGTCGGCATTTTCCTTGGGAAGCGCCTTACCGTGTCCGAAAAGATATGCGTCTATCGCGCTCTTCATGCTCTCGGGAGCGGTGAACATATCATCGTTTACGTTAAAGGTTTCTTCAAAATCGCTCGCCTCGGCAAGCTTTACAATATCGCCGAACGATAAGTCGGGGCAAAGCTCGGATTTGAGATTCTGTACTATCCACATACCCGTAATGTTCATCTGATATCTGTTATAGTTAACGCCGCCCTCGTTCGAATAATTTGAATCCCTGCTCTTCTCATCGGTTATAGCCATAGGGGTTTTAACTCCAAGGAGCGACCACGTGCCCGAGGAGATATAAGGAGCATTTTCTGCCATATCGATAGCTTCGACTGCGCTCGCAGTATCGTGAGTCGGGCAAAGCACAACGAGTATCTCCGCGCCGACGCGCTTTGCTATATCCGCCTTAAGCTTCCCGACCTCCGTTCCGGGGGACGCAAGATTTGCGTCAAGGGATATCGGGAGTCCGAGGCATGACCATATCTTTCTGTCAAATCTGCCCGTCATCGCGTTTACCATACCCGACGTCGTCGCGTTCGTATATTCCTTTACCTTGTTGCCCGTAAGTCTGTACATAAGATATTCCGGAATCATAAGGAAATCCGTAGCTCCGTCAAGTCTGCCCGAGAGCTTATCCGCATAGAGCTGATAGATGGAGTTGAACTTCTGGAACTGAATTCCCGTATGCTCGTAAAGAGTCTTGAACGGAATTAGTCTATGCACCTCTTCCACTACCGCTTCCGTCCTTGCGTCGCGGTATGCGTATACGGGGCGTACCTCCTCGTCATCCCTGAGTATAACGTAGTCAACTCCCCACGTATCAATGGAAAGACTCTCTATCTTTGGGTACTTCTTTACAGATATCTCAATTCCGCGAACTACCTCTTCAAACAGCCTGTCAACATCCCACACGAGATGACCGTCAACCGAATCCATGCCGTTCGGGAAGCGGTACATTTCCTCTGTCTTAATTTCACCGTTCTCCTCGTATCCTACAATGTGTCTTCCGCTCGAAGCGCCAATATCAATAGCGAGATAATATTTCATAGCTCTCTCCTCAGATAAAGTTGTTTTGTTAAGAGTTTTTTGCCTATCATTATTATTTTAACATAGTACACGCGTATATGCAAGGTTTAAAATTATGCAAAAAACTGTCCTGATTTATTTTTTCTATTGAAAATACAGATGATATATGTTAAAATAGGTACAAAATCAAAAGGAGATACCGCATGGAAGACTTTTTGTTAAAAAAGATATCGGCTGTTACCGACGAGGAAAACGAGATACTTACGGGTAGCGCGCTCGACCGCGGAAGGTACACGGGCGGCGGTGATTTCATCGTCGATACGGAGAGGCTTATGCGCGACGGACGGGATATTTCCGTCAGGACTCACACGCGTTACACGGATTTCCCATTACATAAACACAACTTTCTTGAAATGATGATAGTTCTTTCGGGAAGTATCACTCATATAATATCGGGCGAAGAGATTACTCTCGCCGAGGGAGATATCATTATACTGAACAAGCACGTTTCCCACTCGATAAAGAGAACGGATACGCCCGATATCGGCGTAAATATCATCATTTCGGATAATTTTGCGGAATCCCTCTCAAAGGAGCTTTCCGAAACCGTCTTCTCCGAGCTTGCCGAGCAGAATTCAAAGCCCGACGGCAGCGGAATATATCTCTGCTTTGAAACCAAGGGAAAAAAGCAAATATCAAACATCATAGAAAATCTTCTCTTCGAGCTTACCGAGTATTCAGCGGATATGCAGATACTCCGTTTTACAACGAGCCTGCTTTTCTATTATCTTTCAAGAAAGAGCGAAAAGCTCTTAAAGCGCGCTTCAAGACTCCCCGACAAGGACGGTATGCGCCGCTCGACCGTTATCGGCTACATAAGGAGCAATTACAAGCGCGCAACGCTCACCGAGCTATCCGAGATAATGTTCCTATCGCCGCCTTACCTTTCAAAAATCATCGCGGAGCTTTTCGGAAAGAGCTTCAAGGAGCTTTTGCTCGAGGAAAGGATGCGGCGAGCGACGGAGCTCGTCGTTAAGACGGACATACCGATAGGCGATATTATCGGTGGCGTCGGATATGAGAACGAATCGTACTTCCACAGAGAATTCAAAAAACGGAACGGAAAAACCCCGCTTATGATGCGAAAGCTCTCTAAGGAAATCAAAAAGTAAGCAATATAACCTCTTTTATATTCTTACCGATATTGACATTTAATTAGAATAGTATTACAATAATAGTATATTTTTCAATTGGAGGAGCATTATGGATTTAGCGCTTATTATTTCGCTCGTTTTCTTTCTCTTCGTAGCGCTCGCCGCGCTGAAAGGCTGGCGTAAGGGCAGAAAGAAAAGCTGGCAGAACTCACTCGTAAGATTTCTCGTTATACTCATTTCCGCAATAATTTCCATCTTCGTCGCAAAGAAGATAGCAAGCACCGCAACAGACGTGCTTTTCGAAAAGCTCGCGGCGGGCTCACTTCCGGAGGAGCTTATCGCAATATTTGAGGACCTTCCCTCGGCGCCCGCTATCATTCTTGCTCTCGTGGCAATGATAGTAGCTCCGATACTCTTCTACCCCGTAAACTTTATAATCAAGCTTATACTTAAGATTCTCTCCCCCATTTTCGTTAAGCTTATCACCAAGCTCGCAAGCGTAATAACAAGTAAGCGCCGCGCGAAGGCAGCCGACGCAGAAGCGGAGGCGGAAGCTATCGCGTCATCCGACACCGAGCTTGAAGACTACGCGGCAGCCGACGAAGCTGCAGACGGCGAGCAGGGCGGTTCCGTAGCGGTTGATGAAAACGGCGCGGAAATATCCCTCTCCGAGGAGGATTCCCCCGAGGCTGACGTTAATCTCACCGAAGAATCCGATGAGGTCAAGCCTAAGAAACAGAAAAAGCAGAAAAAGCAAAAGAAAGCAAGAAAAGCTCACCGCACGTACGAGGCTGATAGCTCAAGCTCCCTCGGCAGGGGCTTCAGTATCGCGTTCGGTATACTCGCAGGAGTTCTCGGCGTTTTCGTATTCTTCGCGCCCATTATGGGAGCGCTCGGCCTTGTCGGTACGATAGAGGAAACTATCGCTGACGCAGGCGTTTCCGAGCTTGAAGAGGCGAAGCCCGTGCTCGACGCTGTGGATTCGGTTACTCATAACGCCGCGGTAGGTACCGTTAACGCGCTCGGCGGAAAGCTTATATTCAATTCTCTCACCACCTTTAAGGTGAAGGGAGAGAAGATCACCCTCGCTAAGGAAGCCGAGCTGATTTGCACTGTTGCAAAGACCGCAATGACCGTTTCCGCCGAGAATAAGACCGTAGAAGAAAAGTCCGCGGCTCTCGAAGATATCCTTCCCGCATTTGATAAATCCAACATTATTCCCGTTATTCTCTCCGAATTTCTCTCGGGCGCATCCGCCGCTTGGGAAGCAGGCGAGGACTTCTGCGGCGTATCGCTCCCCGTCGAGGATGGCGCTGTGTCCGACCTTCTCATCGAAGCTATCTCCCTGTTCAAGGGGTCAACTCCTACGACAGTAAAGGAAGATGCTGCCACTATTATCAACATTGCTTCGGTAGTAATTAAAAACGATCTTATAGGCAATATGCCCGAGGATCCTATGGATCTTCTCGGAAACAAGACGCTCATATCCGACCTCTTCTACGAGGTGTTTGAGAATGACAGACTCAACGTTCTCGTGAACTCCCTCGTTAACACGGGTATAGAGATGATGACCGCGGCTATCGGCGTTCCCGAAAATCTCGACGAGGTTCACGAGAAATTCATCGCTGATATCGCAGCTTCAATCACCGCAGCCGATGCAGACGAGCTTCGCGCGGTATACGGAGCAAGATTCAAAAAATACGGTATTGACATCACCGATAAGGCTCTCGCGGACTTCACAAATTCAGTAATCAGCGCTTACGGACTGAACGTTCCCTCTATCGGCTCTATCGATCTTAACGATCTCCTTTCCTCGGTTAAGATCAATACCGATGCGGGAGAAAAGACCGTAAACCTCTCGGATAAGACCGCTTTCTCCGAGAATACCCTTCTTGTTACAACAGAGATAATCGAGGCAGCGCACGGCACTTCCGGCAAGGACTCAAGAGCAGAGGCAGACGCCCTCGCAGAGGTGTTCGCATCCGTGCCCGAGGTTACCACCCTCTTCTCCGATGAGAATGTGGTTATTGCCGACACGGTAAAGACCCTCGGTAAGATACTCGATAAGTTTGCCGCTTGCGGCAATATCGGTAAGGCGTGCGTAGATAACCTCATCGTGGCTCTCCTTCAGTCCGAGGTCGTTTACGATGCTATCTCTATGGATAAGGTTACCGCAACTCACTTCGCAAGCTCGGTCGTTAGCGGCACGGGCAGCGGTAAGACCTACGAACAGATAATGGGCGATATCGCAAACGTTATAAACACTATGACCGACGTTACCGGCGGCGACGAATTTGATTCGGAGAAGGTAGAGTCTGTTCTTATGACACTTACACCCGAGACCGCAACCGCTCTTAAACACGTTGTAAACGGCGCGCTCGTTGATCAGATCGGTATGTCGGGTGGCAGCTCCGAGGGCGTTTCAAGCGTTCTCTCGAGCGTATTCGACAATATTGCCAGCGCAAAGCGCGACGGTATGGATGACGCCACCTACGAAGCCGAGGTAAAGAAGGTTTCAAATCTTCTTAACACCACGATGACGATAACCGACGACTCCGAAAAAACGATGGACGTTGAGTCTTACGTTAACAGCGCTATGGATTCCGTTATCGTATCCGATGCTCTTGCAGATAACGTTTACGGCGAGGACGGAAGCGTTACTCTCGACCCGCTCGGCAGCGGAACGAACCTCGGCGACACGGAAAAGGCATCGCTCCTTGAAACTCTCCAGGAAAATATCGACAACGCAGAGGACGGCGATAAGGAAAGAACCGAAAGAAACGCCGTTGCCGTTGCCGCATATCTTAACGTTCCCGTTGAAGTAGTTGACGGAAGAATTCAGATAATCGAGCCTTAAGGCTTTTATACAACGCTAAAACTTAAATTCTTATAATCAAGGCTGCCTCATATAAACCGCGAGGCAGCCCCATTTTTTAGATTTTTAATTGACAAATGTCATTTATATTTCCACTTTTACATATTTTGACTCCGTTTTTATTTATTTCCTATTGAAAAAAAACTCTTTTAATGCTAAAATAAATAATTGGGAACAAATATTACGTATTAAAGGAGAAAAATTATGCAGAAGATAATTTGTAAAAAGGTTTACGACACTACGACCGCTTCGGTTGTTAAGAAGGTAACCTCGGGCTGCTACGGCGATCCCGCAGGCTACGAGGAAACACTTTATATGACTGCGGACGGCTTCTACTTCCTCTACACTAACGGCGGCGCTGAGTCGAAGTACACCACCGAGGACATTACAAGAAAATCCAAGGCTGCTGCTGAAAAGTGGCTCGCTGAAAACTGATTATAAAACACTTTTGAAAGAAAGGGCAGTATAATGAGAGTAAAGAAGACGGAAAGAGTATTTACTAAGGTAAATAACATCAAAGAGTATCTCGAAGTTCTCAAAAGCCACGGCGATAAGACGCTTTATCGCTGGCTCGATTCAAAAAACACCTATACCTCAAACACATACAGTGAGTTTTATGAGCTCGTGCTCAGCATAGCGAAGGGCTATCAGAACGCGGGACTTTCGGGTAAGCGTATCGCAATCATCGGAGAGACCTCCGTTGAATGGGTTGCATCCTATATCGCAACTCTCACCGCCGGCGGAGTCGTTATTCCTATGGATAAGGAGCTTGACGTTGCCGCTATCGAGGGCTTCCTCGAGACCGCTGAGGCTGAGGCTATCGTTTACAGCAAGACCTTCAACACGAAGCTCGCTCACTTTGCGGAAACTCATCCAACCCTCAAAAAGCTTATTCCTATGGATGCATCCGTGGAGACAGAGGGTAAGATACTTCCCCTCGCGGCTCTTATCGAGGCGGGCCGCGCAGAAGAGCAGTTCGAGATATCCACGCGTCCCACGGACGAGCTTGCGGTAATGCTCTTTACTTCGGGTACGACGGGTACAAGCAAGTGCGTTATGCTCTGCGAGAGAAACATCTGGAGCACGGTAAATTCCGCTTGCGAGACCGTTGAATTCTTCCCCGATGACACTATCGTATCGGTTCTTCCTCTCCATCACACATATGAGCTTGCTTGCATGCTTGCGGCTCTTGATTACGGTATGACCGTCGGTATCAACGACTCTCTTCGTCATATCATGAAGAACTTTGCCGAGTTCAAGCCTACGGGTCTCGTTCTTGTTCCCCTCTTTGTTAACACGATGTACAACAGAATCATCGAAACCGCAAAGAAGAACGGAAAGCTCGGACTTCTCAGATTTATGATGAAGGTATCGAACGCGCTTCGCCACGTCGGTATCGACTTAAGACGTAAGCTCTTCCGTGATGTGCTTAACGCATTTGGCGGTAACATCAGAAAGATCGTCAGCGGCGGCGCGCCCCTTAATCCCGAGATGATGAAGGAGTTTGACAGCTTCGGCATCACCATCGCAGAGGGCTACGGCATCACAGAGTGCTCACCCCTCATCTCGGTTAACCCTTACTTTGCTCTCAAGAGC
>JAFQPR010000021.1 GCA_017411605.1 Clostridia bacterium
GATGATGAAGGAGTTTGACAGCTTCGGCATCACCATCGCAGAGGGCTACGGCATCACAGAGTGCTCACCCCTCATCTCGGTTAACCCTTACTTTGCTCTCAAGAGCGGCTCGGTAGGTCCCGCTGTTCCCAGCTGCACCGTACGTATCGACAAGAGAGGCACTAACGATAAGGGCTTCGACGAAGGTGAAATCCAGGTTAAGGGTGATAACGTAATGCTCGGCTACTACAAGAACGACGAAGAAAACGCAAAGGCATTCACCGAGGACGGCTGGTATAGAACCGGTGACATCGGATATATGGATGCCGACGGATATATCTTCATCACGGGAAGACTCAAGTCGGTTATCGTTCTTGAGAACGGTAAGAACGTATTCCCCGAGGAGATCGAGGAATACCTCGAGAAGATCGACGAGATCGGCGAGGTAGTTGTTGTCGGCAGAAAAGCCGAGGACGGAGAGACCGTTAAACTTACCGCTATCGTATATCCCAAGGTCGATATCTACGGAGAGAATGCCGACGTTGAGAAGGCTTACAATGATATTCACGCAAAAATAGTTGACCTCAACCGCAAGCTTCCCTCCTTCAAGCAGATCAAGACTCTCGAGATCCGCACCGAGCCCTTCGAAAAGACCACCTCGAGAAAGATCAAGAGACACCTCGTTAAGTAAAATACAGATCAGTTCCGCTTTAAAAATAAATACGTTGAATTAAAAAAGAGAGTGAATCGGTTGCTGCTTTAAGTACCTACTGTTGCAGTCCGAAACGCTCTCTTTTGTTTTTTTGTTTTTTGAAGCTTTGCTCTTTATATTTTCTCTATTATAAGGCCTGCGCCCTTGCCGAATTTCGTGCCGTCCTCATCGTAATAGATATCGTAGCTCATGCCCTTATAGGTAAGATTACCGAGCTTGAACCACTTCCAGATACCGCTGATACGGGGCTTTACGGAAAGCGTTTCGCTATCGGTGCGTACGCCGATAAGTCCTCTTATAACGAGGTCTATGAAGGTTGAATGGTTATAATCCTTGCCTCTTTCGTAACCGCCTTTGCCTTCGCGCCAGCCGAGATTTTTGAGTATCTCGCGCGATTCCCAGATCGGCTTATCGGGGCGCATAACCTCGTCGATGAAGCTATGACGGCCTCGCCCGTCCTCTATATAATGCATCTCGGCATACTTCTTTATGAAGGAATAAAGGTCGGCATTATCTATCACGCTCTGCTCGTAGTTATCGAGAAGTGAGATCGTGGCGTTTATCACCTGCGAGGTCGCATAAGGCCATACGTATCCGTTCCATAAGCACTCGTGCGGGAAGGGATAAAGATATCTCGGATGTGAGATATCAGCGGTGGCAAAGCCCGTTTCAGCCTGGAATACGGAGCTATCCTTAAGGTACTTAAACATATCCGCCTTATCCGCATCGGGCATCTTATAGATCCAAGGATTATACCCGATAAGCTCCCTGACGTTCATAAAATCGGGCACGTTCTTAATGCTTATATCCGCATTGATATCCTCTGTGTGAACGGCTTTATAGAACTCTCCATCCCAAAGCTTTTCATCAACGAGGGATTTTATTTTCTCCGCCTTCTTTCTGTAAAGCTCCGCCTTTTCCGCATTTCCTACCGATTCAAATATACGCGCGAGAGTTATCGCATCGCCGTACATATAGGCGTTAAGCGTAGGTCTTAATCCTTTAAGCGCCTTCGCGCACTTGCGCTTTCCTTCTCCGCCCGATTTCCACGAGGCAGCTATCTTTTCACCGCAGGGCTCGGGCGTTGAGCCCGAGATGGACCATTCCATAGCATCGTAATTATCTATCGACCAGTAAAGTCCGTTTTCCGATTGGTGGATCCTCTCCCACTCTGCAAAGTATTTCTCGAAAAGCTCTGCATTTTCTCTGATAAAGGTCTCGTTGCCCGTCACAAGCAAAAATTCATACATAGCCGTAAGCGCGGGAGTTGAATAGCGGTAAGCGTTGCCGCCCTTATTTTCAAGGAAGAAGTCGAGATAATCGATAAGCTTATCCGCATTTTTAAACCACCTATACTCATTAAGATGATGGAAAAGAGGCGCGTTTATCGTATTATACTCCCCTGCCCACGGAACGCTCGGAAGAAACTCGGTCATAAGAGTTCCGTACTCGGTTTCTTTGATATGCTTTCTTATAGTCCAAGCTCTGAAAGCAAAGGTTTCTTCTACCGTTTTGTCGGGGCACTCGAGCGTAGGAGCGTATTTATGTAAATAATCGTATGCATTTTTATTAGATATAGCGTTAACTACGGTTTCTTCGTCATTGAAATTAAAGGTATCTACGTAACGTGCGAGGGAGGGCTTTTCAAAAAGTCTTCTCTTATTATATCTTGAAAATCCGATATACTCATCGTGCTTGCGCCTGCCGTTATAGTAAACTCTCCACTCGCCAAGCTCAGGGATCCATATAGCCGACGGCTTGTAGGTCGCATCCTCGTCCCATTCACCGACCGTAGGACCTACTATCGGATTGAGAGAGCATCTTTCCCAGTTCGTAATTCCGTCATCGGAGCGCGCAACGCATATACGCGCCGTGTTAATATTCTCGTATCCTATATAGAACATAAGATATCCCATATCGGGAGTATGAAGGACCTGGCATCCGCCGAGACGGTCGCATTCAAACTTATTCTTTCTGTTTCTTACGAAGATAGGATTGGCTTTTCTTTTTTTGAAATGAATTCCGTCCTCGCTCTCGGCATAGCAAATATAATTAGGCTCGAAGGTTTCCCCTGCCGAGTACCACATTTTATACACGCCGCCCTCGTAAAGCACGCAGGGATTCATTACCGAGTAGCCCTCGTACGGAAATTCTGGAACGAGTATAGGCTCATCGGAAAGTCTTTTGAAGCGTATGCCGTCATCACTCTGTGCAAGGCCTATATAGCTGAATTCGGAGCTCTGGCCCGTATAGTACATTTTATACACGCCCCCCACCTTAATAACGCAGGTGCGGTTGATGCGCTCCTCCCACCCGCTCTTTTTGGTCGGGGGAAGCGTTATTTTAGGGTAGGTCCAATTAATGCCGTCATCCGAGAAGCATACCGCCGCGGCATTCTCTCTGCGCCAGGAAAAATCCATACGGTATTTTCCGTTATCCTGCCAAACGTATACGTCAAAGCAGGTTCCAAGCTCCTTACTGCCAAGGATAGGGTTTCCCGAAAATTTCTCAAAATTCTGCATATTTGCTCTCCTTTTTATTATTGACAAGGATATTTTTCCGTTATATAATCTAAGTATACAACATAAAAGTCTTTGCTTCAATAGCAAAGCGTATAAAAAAATATGCAATTTGTAAGGTGCTTATGATCTATCTCAATGAAATAACTACCGAATACGAAAGATACCTTTACCAATCACTTGACAGCGCATTTTCCTCCTTCAGCTGGTGCGGCAGATTCACCTGCAAAAAGGGCTTCTTGGTAAAACGATCAGCTCCCGGATACTCCGTGATACTCTATACCGAAGAGGGGTGCGGCGCTCTTGATCTTAACGGCGAAAGGCATGCGCTTACAAAGGACGCCGTTGCTATACTCTCGGCAGGTGACGATTACTATTATACCGCCCCTGAGGATGGGTGGAGATTCAGATTCATTCACCTTATAGGATGCACTGTCGATATGCAGATAGATGAAATCAAGCGCATAAGATCCTCCGTTTTCCGCTTCTGCGATAAGGAAGCTATATTTGATAGGATAATAACCGCCGCTCGCGAAAAGATGCCTTTGTATAAAGCATACCAACTTACGTCGGAATTGCTGGGAGCGCTCAGGTTTTGCCGCGAGGGATCGGATGAGAACCGCGCGATCGCTCACGCCTGCAAATATATAAATGAAAATCTTTCAAGCGATCTTACGGTAGAAGCGGTTGCTTACGAGGTTTCTCTTTCACGACCGTATCTCACCGCTCTTTTCTCGAAGGAGATCGGGATGCCGCCGTCGGAATACGTAGTTCAAAAAAGGATCGAGCGAGCAACAGAGCTCCTATATACAACCGATCGCCCGATATCGGAAATAGCTTCGCTCTGCGGATACCCGGATACCTCATCGTTCATCAGGCTCTTTAAAAAGCGCAAGGGTATAACTCCGCTCGCATTCAAAAAACAGATACCCCTCTGACCAACGTTTAATTTCAAAATAAATAAAAGAGACTGCTTATGTATTGCGCATAAATGCGCGGCAGCCTCTTTTTGTTTTATATTCAATATTCTTTAGTGTTTATTTTTTCAAGAAATCAAAAATCTTTGCAAAAACTTCTTCATCCTGCTCGGTCATTGCCGACCAATCAAAGCTTTTTACAAATTCCGCTTTAGCCTCTGGAGAGTCGAGCTCACCCGACTTGATCTTTTCATCGTGAACGGCGAAGAACGCATCCTTAAGCTTTGCCGCAGATTCGGTATAGTTTGGATTATGACCTTTGCCTTCAAGAGTAACAAATACCGTATTTTCTCTTCCTTCGAGCGCCTTCTTTAAGGGAATGAAGTGCTTTTTATAGCTTACTACGGGATCATCGGTCGAATGAATTATCATCGCCTTAGCGATCGACCTCATAAGAGAATCTTTTGCGCTGAAGGTTGAATACCCCGGAGTGCTCTTTTCTTCGTTTTTGATGAGAGCCTTTGCGTAAAGCTTCATAGGACCAGGTAAAAACTGACCGACGATGCTCTTCACGTCAACAAAGCCCGCCACCCCGACAACGTGCGTTATCCTATCGTGGAGAGCGGAAATATTCATCGTAGAGAAACCGCCCCAGCTATGACCTACGACCGAAAAGGTCGCATCGCTAAGCTCTTCTCTTGACTCAAGATATCTCATAAAGTGATCAAGCTCGGAAAGCTCAAGTTCGGTATCAAGCTCTCTAACTTCTTAAGAATATTCGGTATTGATATCAGACGTAAGCTCTTTGCGGAGGTTCACGCGGCATTTGGCGGCAACGTTACCAAGATCGTCAGCGGCGGCGCGCCCCTTAATCCCGAGATGATGAAGGAGTTTGACAGCTTCGGCATCACCATCGCAGAGGGCTACGGCATCACAGAGTGCTCACCCCTCATCTCGGTTAACCCTTACTTTGCTCTCAAGAGC
>JAFQPR010000022.1 GCA_017411605.1 Clostridia bacterium
CTGACGCAAAGAGTGATATTGTCGCACAGCGACAGTGATATTGAAGCCTTGCGGCTTCAGTGATATTCTATTCGCCCTAAACTTGCGCAGCAAATATCACTCGGCGTAAGCCGAATATCACTGCGTAGCAATAGAACTCGCTGAAGGCGAATAGAGTTAGCGTGATACTCCGTTAAGAGTATCACGCTAATTTTCCTGCTCATTTTTTGTTCTTTAATTGTATTTTGCAATATATTGATCCATCAGAGCCTGAAGTCCTTGCATATCAGCGGGAGAGTTGAATATTTTATCAAAATTCGTACTGTTTGGATTGTAAAAATCCTGCTTGAATTTCTCAAATCCAAAGCGCAAATTGATGCCGCTGTCGCCGCAGAAGCTATAATCCTGACCGAGCGCGGATGCGCCGCTTACTACACAATACGCCATCTGGGAGGTAATATATCCCGAGAGGAGATTTTGATGGTGGGTATCCTCTTTGTTTACGATAAATGAATTCTTGTCATAGGAGCAAGCGGCATTGGGAACCTTAAGCGCGCCTCTCCATACGTCGTAAACCAGGCTTCCCCAGTTTGCAATAAGATATCCCTCTGCCACTAAAGCTTCTAAGCCGCTAACTACCTGCGCTTCATTTCCTTGCGCGGAGGACGCGTGATTTAAGAATATCTTTTCCTTTGCGTTAGGGAAGAGATCGCCGACTAAATTAACTCTCTCGACGACGTCTGACGTGTTGCGTATTGATTCGGAAATGAACACATAATCAATGCTGTTTCTAAATTCCTCGGTGGTGTTGATCAGATGATTATCGTATATCCACTTTGCATCCTTTCCGCCAAAGGTGTAATCATAAACGGTAACGTCGTCACCGTTGGCCTTGCAGATCTGATGGAAATAACCGATATCACTTTGGGTTTCATTTCCGTATATTACACAGTTTCCGTAGTATATATAGGAGTTTCCTATAAATATTGCTTTAGCGCCGTCAAGCGAAACGGCCTGAGCTAAAGCCGTATTTTGAGGAAGAACACCGCCGTTCTTTGCAAATTGACTTTTTAGAGCGTTGAAGAGTTTTTTATAGCCCGAGTCGGTCTTTGCCGAGAGAATAAGCTTTTTGCCTGATTGCTTGAAATAGAAATTGTCGTTTTCAACAGAACTGATTTCAGAGGCTGTTGACGAGTCAAGAGTGCGTGACGTTGCGCCTATCAGAATTTCTTTTTCAGTCTCGGCTTGGCTGTCCGAGGAGAGATTAGGCTCGAATCCGATAGATTCAGCCACCCATGCTTGAAGTGCAAGGGCAAAGCTTTTATCGAAATTTGTAGGCTCTGCGGGGAGAATTATTGAATAATCCTTTATGTCATCCTCGGAAATTTTGAGTGCGTCAAAAAGATATTTCCCGTGAGAGTTAATTATTGAGGATTCTCCTGAGTAAATTACGAAGGAATCCTGCTCCTTTTTGATGAGTGATATAAATTGATCTACCGCTTTCTCAAGACGCTCCTCGGTGTTTGCAAAAATCGTTATTTTGTTTTCGCTTACCGTAATAGAGTAGTCAAGATAGGTCGGAAGCTCGGCCTTTGCTTTTGCGGAAGCCTCTCTGTTAGTAAGGCCTATAAGAATTTCGGGCGAGCCGTCATCGACAGCTGCGGTGTCAAGCACAGTTTTGTAAAAGCCTATTTTTTGCGAATTCACTGAGTCGAGCGCAATAAGCTTATCGAGAATTTTATTAGCATAGCTCTTATTTCCTTCTGCAAAAACGATTCTATAAGGTGTTTTTCCCGAAAGAAGAATTCCGTTGACGGATACGCTTTCCTCATTTTTCTCTGTTTCTTCGGAAATACTTTCGGTGGGCTTATCGGTCTCCTCAGTGTTTTCCTTTGAGCAAGAAGCAAACGAGAGAAGGAGTGCCGAAGCTAATATAAAAGTAAGAATTCTTTTTTTCATTGTGCCTCCGTAGTGTGAAATATATTACATTTATTATATCACGTTTTAAAAAAATGTCAATAAGATAGGCTGAGTCATTTAATAATGACTCAGCCTTTATCTTTTATTTAATTGTTCTTTGCAAGATATTGATCCATAAGCTTCTGGAGTCCAAGCATGTCAGCGGGGGAGTTGAAAATTTCGATGAAGTTACTTGTCTGACCGTTGTTGTACTGACACTCAAGGAAGTTTTGCAGATCGTACTGCGGAGCAATCGTTTTGTCAGAGCAGAAATCGTATCTCTGACCCTCGCAGGAAAGTCCTGATATTGCCGAGAAGCACATCTGCGCGGTAATGTATCCTGCTAAGGGGTTTTGGTGATGTGAATCTCCGTCGCCGCTAAGCGAGGTGACCGCAGCGTTTTCGGGCATTTTTTCCGTAGAGTGCTTAACAAAGGAATTTCTGTTGTATTCAAGCGTTGCCCCAGGAACGTCAACCTTGCCGTTATAAACGTCGCAAACAAGCTCGCCCCATGCAACTATTTTGATACCTTTCTGCTTAAGAGTGGGCATATGGCTTATGGAATTGGTATCATTTGTTCGGTATGCGAATTCATGACCGAGATACGCGGTCTCTTTAGCGTTGGGGAAGAGAGCGGTGATGTTCTCAATTGTAGTTAAGAAGTTTGCGTCAGCGCCGCCTGCCTCTGAAATAAATACATAGTCAATAGAGTCAAGGAATGATTTTTCAAGATTCTTAAGCTTGTTGGTATATATCCAGTTAAGGCTTTGACCGCCGTACGTATAATTGTATACGTCCATATTTATTCCGTTAGCCTTGCATATTTCATTGAAATATCCCTTGTCTCCGCCTTGTATACGGATAGCGTCGTTAGCCTCGTCATTCGTTATAAAGGTAACGCAGTTGCCCCAATAGATAAAGGAGTTTCCTATGAATATAGCCTTTTTATTGTTCATAAGCTCTGCAGAGCTTTTTACGTCAATAGCGGAAAGATCTCCGTTAAGCTCGGTTACCTTACTCTTGAATGCGGAGATCGCAGATGCGTAAGAAACTCCCTGTTTAGTAAAGAGGAGAAGCTTAGATGCGTTAAGGGTTACGGAATAGAAGGTGTTGGTCTGATAGTCATCGGTGTAAACCGAGCATTCATCTCTGTTTGCCTTGCCGATAATTATTTCATTCGCGGATGGAGCTTCGGAATCGGGCTTTATGGGAAGAAGACGTCCCGTTTGCTCTGCTATCCAAAGTCTTATGTCGTCTGCCGCGCTCTTCTCAAGCTCGGTAGCAGCGGTGGGGATTACAATTGAAAATCCGTTTATTTCCGCACCGCCTATCTTGAGGGCGGGGAATGCATATTTGTCATAAGTGTTTACGTAAGCAGCTACGGTGGGGTAGTAAATAGAGCCGTCCTCGGCCTTTTCAAGCTTTCCGACAAAGTACTTGACCGCCTCGGAAAGTCTGTCCTCGGTGTTTGCCGCTATAACTATCTTTTTTTCGGATACAGTTATTGAATAATCAAGATAGGTCGGAAGCGCTGATTGAGCTTCCGTAGAAGCGGTCCTGTTTGTAAGTCCAACGAGAATCTCGGGCGTTCCGTCATCGGGAGTTTCGTCGGTTGCGAGAACGTAGTAGTCATCCTTAACTGCGTTTTTGTCAAGCGATTTAAGCTTATTATATATTCTTCTTGCGCTTGTGATATTTGAATCCTTAGGATAAATTATTCTGTATCGAGTGTCGCCTGAAAGCAAAACAGAGTCTGCTGAAGCGCTATCGTCAGTTGAGGATTCGGTCTCGTCAGCATCGGATTCCTCTGCTTCCGGCGCATCGGTAGCTTTTTGTGATCCGTTACTGCAAGCACATGCGCCAAATATTAAAAGCATGGCGAGTGTGATAAGTAAAAGCTTTTTTAACATATTAACCTCCGTAAAATTTATTTACTTAATTGAATTATATCATATATTTTTGTTATAGTCAAGACTAAAGCGCATTATTTAAAGCCTTATATTTACAAAACGCCCGAGCCTTGATGTATAGCAAAGCCCGAGCGAATTTATTTAAGCTATAGTGTAGCCTGTTAATCTTGGTGTTTTTTCTTAAAGGCAAAAGCTGTTCCGATAATGCCGGTTATGATAAGAGCGGAAAGTGACGCGTTGCCGAAGCAGCCCTTGCTTTTTGTTTGGGGATCAGGTTCGTCTGATTTGCTTTCGTTAGTCGCGTTACTTTCGGTTGAGTCGATCTCAGGTTCATTGGTATCCGTTGAGATACCGTTTGTTGAATCTGTTTCGGGGGTGTTGCTATTCTCATAATCATTTTTGCTTTCTTCTTCGGATGGATCATCCTTTGGAAGATCTTCAACCTTAACAAGCTTTGCCTCTGCTGCGGATATGAGTGCGTCTATGCTTATCGCGTCAAGTGCTGAAGCATCGGATGCCGCATTTATATCGGATTTTATCTTGTTAAAGGCAGCTGTATATGCTGCGTAGGAGTCTTCGGTATAAGCTCCGTCGTCATTGCTTTTTGCGTTACCTAATGCGGTGAGTCTTGATTCTTTTTCCGTGGACAAAAGCACAAGTGATTTTGTACGGAATACGATTTGCAATGCGCCGGAGGCTATTTCGGATACAGTAGTAGCGGTATTTACAGTATCAACACCTTCACCTACGGTGTTTATCGGAGCGTCGCTATTTCTGTAATTATAGTATGTGCTTTCGCTTTCAAGATTTACAGTAAGAATGTTTGCGACTGAGGATCGTATTGCCGATAGCGATTTTGCACTTTCACCCCAAATGGCAGAGCCCCCCGAGCCCGAGAGATATAAGCAACCCGATACCGTGTGTGTTATTGAATTATATGACGGTGCTATTGGTGCTATATTTGTACTTACCGTAGTGTTTGAAAGCGTGCCTAAATTTATGCAGTCGCTTATCCGAGCAGCCTTAACCGCGCATCTTGCGAGAATTCCCGCCGCAACTACATTACCTGCTTCGGTAATAGCGGTGTTACAGGTTATATTTCCTGTATTTACACAATTAGTAAAAGTAGGAGTATAAGTTATTCCGCTTGAGCCTACGTTTCCCGCAATACCTCCGACACCGTATCCGCTGTTTTCGGTCGTTACCGCTCCGTTATTGAGACAGGTGTCAAATTTTAATGACTTGTATTTTGAGTCGGCACGTCCTATTATACCTCCCGCGTAACCGCTTGCGCGTCCTGCCACAGAGCCTTTGTTTATACATCTTAAAAAATTAAGAGTTACACCGTGAAGCGAGGAATCAAATCCTACTATACCGCCTGCGTTATATCCCGATACGGATGAATGATTTATGCAGTCCTTAAAGATATATTCTCCTGTTGAGGATTCGGAGGTGTCTCCCATAATACCGACGATTCCGCCTGCACCCTCCCATTTTGTTTTTATGTTTCTAACAGTTCCTTGATTATTCATATAATCAAGTGTCAGATAATGCACCGAGCTGAGACGTCCTATAATACCTCCGACGTGACCGTAAGCTCCGTCACCTTCAACTTGTCCTTTATTAGTACAGGATGTAAGAGTTATTTTGGCGGTCGGCTGGTCGGAATTTGATACTGTACCGAAGAATCCACCGAAGCCACGGTGGTTTGTGCTTGAAATTCCTATGATAAATCCGTTATTGGTGCATTTGGTCATATTAACTGTGGTGTTACGTGATGTACCGACAAATCCCCCTACGTTGAGATCGGGCTCGTGGGAAACCATTGATGCGTTATTGATGCAGTTATTAAATGTTACCGTTGAGTTATTTGTTGAAATAGCGCCTGCAAAGCCGCCTATTCCCGCGGTGTCCGCCTCGGTAATGTGTCCTGTTGTAATAAGTGTTACTGAGCCCTCATTGGTACAGTCGGTAAAGGTACAGTTACCTGATATCTTTCCGATAAATCCGCCTTGGGAAATACTGACAGCGGTAAAGGTGTTCTCGGTCATAGCGCTTATTCCGACCTTGGAGGTGACTTTTTCAAAATCACCGTAGCCTAAGGAAGCAATTCCGCCGTACGATATTCTGCTTTTTACGTTTATAACACCCTCGACGGTAAGATTTTTTAAGGATGCGCCCTTGATAGAGCTGAACGGAGAGATATTAGCGTTCTCGGATATTTTTATTTTTTTCCCGTTTCCGTCAAGAGTTCCCGAAAAATCATTTTGGTAGGATGAGCTTATTGTAATATCATTTTCAAGATAATATGTTCCGCTCGCAGTCATTGCCAAGAAATCCGATTCGCTCTTTATCGGAGAGCCCTCAGGCGTGGCCGCGAAGGAGGGAAGAGCCGACAGTAAAGCGCAAAGTGTCAGAGCGGAAAGAATTATAAGGGAAATCACTCGTTTCATAAGTTAAAGCTCCTTACGTTTCTGTTGAAATTTATGATAATCGGTTGATTCTTTGAATTTTTATCTATTGAGTGCTTGTAAAGAAACAAATTACGTTTTTAGTGCCGCTTTGTGTATAGTTACCTGCATAGCAATAATTTGAACCTGTTTGCGAAAGATTGGTAGCCTGAGTATTTATCCCCATAGTATTCTTCAAAAAATTATAGGTAGGTGATGCGTTTGCAGAGGTACAGTGCGATTTCGCAAGACCTGTTGTGGAGGGAATAATAACGTAGCTTGGAGCTGCCGCTGCATATCCTGCCGAAGTTCCTGCGGCTTGTACTGCGTGATGCGGCATCTGCAAATAATCGCATTTGAGTGAATATTCGGTATTGCTGTTGTGCTGAGCGACCATAAAATCCCAAGCAGGCTCATTTGCATCACCTGTCATAAGCAGCTTCTTGCCTCCGATAGTAAGCATCATAACAAGTGAATTTGTATTTTCGTCGGCACCCGAAACCGAGCCTATCTTGCTTGCAACGTTTGCGGGAGTGCAAAGCACCTTAGCGCTTACTCTGCCGCCGTCAAGCGTATAGGTTTGTCCGTATTGAAGCACTCTTACCTTGGTATCTCCAACAGCTACTTTGTTAAAGAGCTTTTCGAGCGCTACACCGTCATCGTTGCCCTCGGTCGTGTTGTTAGAGCGGTTAAACCAAAATTCCTGTATCTCAAAATCGTTTTTGTACGCGCCCTCAAGCAGAGGTCTCATTGCGCCGAAATGATCTCCGTGTGAGTGTGTCATCACCCAAGCGGCAACTCTTATCTTTCCTCCGCCCGAAAGGTCCTTAAGACATTTATAAAGCAGATATCTCACGTATCCGCTTCCGCCGTCAAAAATAAACAAGCTGCCGTCAGAAAGACGGTAGACTACCGACATACCGTTTCCGTATTCGTCAGACGGAGTGCTTCCCGAAAGTAAGAAGCCCTGTATAGGATAAGTCCCTGCGGAAGCCTTGCTCATCGTTGCTTCGGGCATATAAACTCCTGCTTCAAGCGCGGCACGGTTACTTTCTTCAAGTATTCCGTTGGCGTTGACAAGAATAGTGTCTTTTGCGGACTGCTTTGATTCTACATCCCTCTCGGTGCTTGAAGAATTATCGGAAATATTATCGGATATCTTACTTGTTTGTTTTGCATCGGCAGTTATTTTATTTGATGTAGTAACTTTGCCGCAAGAAGCCGCGCTCAGAGTAATAATTATTGCAATAATAAAGCAAGTGAATTTTAAAGCTTTTTTCATAAGACCCTCCAAGAATTTATTTGGTGGCTGATTTTTCAGTATCTATCGCGGTGTAAAGAATAAACGTATTTCTATATTGATTATACACTTTTATCAATAAAAAGTCAATCTGTTTTGACTTTTTTATTGAAATTATATGACAATTTGGATTTTGTCGGGATTTTATATTGTTTTTTAGAGGAATTTGTGGTAGAATTATCTTGTAAATAAAAACGCGGAGGACAGATATGTCTGTAATTATATCAAGTGATAAAATAACTATTGAAACGAAAAACACGCTTTACGTGATAAAAATGCTTGAGGGTGTATTGCCGATACACCTTTATTACGGCAAAAAAATAAACGAGGATCAGCTTCCCGATATAAATAAAACCCGTTCCTTTTCACCGTACTTTAAAATTGATAACAAGGAGTATTCCTTTGACAATTTAAAGCAGGAGTTTTCATTTTACGGCTACGGTGACTTTCGGGCTACGGCGCTAAGAGTGCTTGATCTTTCAAGTGGGTCGGATATCACAAATTATGCGTTTAAGGAAGCAAGGTCTTTCTTGGGAAGAAAGGAACTCAGCGGCTTGCCTTATTCCGAGGGAGAATGTGAAACCTTAGAGCTTGTGTATGAAGATTCGGTCACGGAAAGTGAGCTTCACTTGTATTATACCGTTTTTTATGACACCGACGTTATTTCACGTTACTTTTCTTTGAAAAATAACGGAAACAAGGAACTGAAAATACTGAAAGCCATGAGTCTTTCACTCGATCTGCCCAACGGTAACTATGATCTTATATCGTTGCGTGGAGAATATGCTCATGAGCGTACGGCGCACAGAGATCCTATCTACGGTGGAAATCATCGGATAATGAGCCGCCGCGGAGCATCCTCTCACCATTTTAATCCGTTTTTTATGGTTACCGACAGAAATGCCGATGAGGAGAGCGGGGATGCGTACGCTTTTAATTTCGTTTACAGCGGAAGCTTTCTTGATGAAATAGAGCTTGGGCAGGACGGGCTTCGTATAATGACAGGACTTGGCGACGAGTGCTTCTCTTATTTGCTAAAGAGCGGCGAAAGCTTTAATTCCCCCGAGGCGGTAATGACCTACAGTGAAAACGGAATAGGGCAGGCGTCAAGAAATATGCATAGCTTTGTTCGTGAGACTATTTTGCCTAAAAGCAATAACAAAAAGCGTCCGATAGTTTTGAACTCATGGGAAGCGGTATACTTTAATATAAATCAGAAGGTAATGCTTGATTTTGCGGAGGAAGCGGCAAAGGTTGGAATTGATACCTTTGTAATGGACGACGGTTGGTTCGGCGCGCGAAGAAACGATAATGCGGGATTGGGTGATTGGACTCCCACGCCCGAGATATTTCCCGATGGACTTGGAGCGTTTGTTGAGAAGGTTCATTCTAAGGGCATAAACTTTGGTATATGGATAGAGCCTGAAATGGTTAACCCTGACAGTAACCTTTACAGAGCGCATCCCGAATGGGTTTTACGAGATGAAAAAAGAGAGCCATTGCGCTCCAGACATCAGCTTGTTTTGGATATGGCAAACCCGCAGGTCGTTGAGTATATAAAGGAAAGCCTTGATAAATGCTTTGACGGAATAGATATAAATTATTTTAAGTGGGATATGAACAGAAATATAAGTAATGCGATATCTCCGTATCTTCCGATAGAGCGTAAGGGTGAAACACAGTTCAGATATATGCTTGGTGTTTACGAGCTGTTTGGATGGTTTAAAAAGCGTTTTCCCGATGCAATGCTTGAAAATTGCAGCGGAGGGGGCGGTAGATACGACCTTGGAATGATGAAATATTCTACGCAGATATGGACGAGCGATAATACCGAGGCAAAATATAGAGTTTACATTCAGCACGGAAGCAGCTACGGGTATCCGATGTCTACTATGAGCTGCCATGTTTCAAACTGTCACGGTCAGTGCGAGGATGAGAGAATGCTTGATTATTGCTTTAAGGTAGCTGTAAACGGGCCGTTGGGATACGAGTTTAATATTCTTAAGGTAGATCAAAGCGTGAAGGATGCTATATCAAAGCAGATAGAAGAATACAGAGCTTATGAGGAGCTTATTTTAAACGGCGATTTTTACAGATTGAAAAATCCAACTGTAGATCGATGCTATGCGTATTATATTGCAAACGCCGATAAGAGCGAGATATTGTTATCTTATCTTCAAAACAACGCTGATCCGGATGAAACCGAGCATATCTTGAAGATATCTTATGCAAGCCCCGATCTTAATTACAGAAATACCCTTACAAATGAAAGATTCAGCGGTTCTGCGCTAAAAGACGGTATTACAGTGAAGGCGGATGCTTCGGAAAGATATGGGCTGATGTGGCATTTTGTGGCGGAATAATAACTGCCAAATAATTTAAAAATCAGATAAAAAAGACGATTCCAATGAGGATTTCTCCTCGTCGGAATCGTCGATTTTTTTAATTAAAAGCCAAATTACTTGTTGCTAAGGAATTCCTGCCGAATTACTTCAATGCAGCCTGAGCAGCAGCGAGGCGAGCTATCGGAACGCGGAAGGGTGAGCAAGATACGTAATCAAGACCAATGTTGTGGCAGAACTCAACAGATGTGGGATCACCACCGTGCTCGCCGCATATACCAACGTGGAGGTCTTTGTTTACGGGTCTTCCAAGAGAGATAGCCATGCTCATAAGCTTACCAACACCTGTCTGGTCGAGCTTTGCAAAAGGATCGTTCTCGAAGATCTTAGCGTCATAGTAAGCATTGAGGAACTTACCTGCGTCATCACGTGAGAATCCGTAGGTCATCTGAGTAAGGTCGTTAGTACCGAAGCAGAAGAAGTCTGCGTTAGCAGCGATCTCATCAGCGGTGAGACAAGCTCTGGGAATCTCGATCATAGTACCAACCTCGTAGTCGAGCTTAACGCCTGCAGCAGCAATTTCTGCGTCAGCAGTTGCAACAACTACGCTCTTAACGTACTTGAGCTCCTTA
>JAFQPR010000002.1 GCA_017411605.1 Clostridia bacterium
GCAATAGTTTTCTTCGGCTTCGGGTCGAAGAACGAAAATTTCTGCTAAAAATCTCTTCGCCGAGCGGCTTTGACGGCTTTGCATAAATCCCCGTTTTCTCACGCTTGCAATAGTTTTCTTCGGCTTCGGGTCGAAGAACGAAAATTTCTGCTAAAAATCTCTTCGCCGAGCGGCTTTGACGGCTTTGCATAAATCCCCGTTTTCTCCCACTCGCAATAGTTTTCTTCGGCTTTGGGTCGAAGAACGAAAATTTCTGCTAAAAATCTCTTCGCCGTGCGGCTTTGACGGCTTTGCATAAATCTCTTGGCGAGGTATCAAAAAACTTTACGGATATCAAACCGAATAAACTTCGAGGCGCTGCCTGCTTGTGCGGTGCCTCGTTTTTTTGTTACGAATAGTGTTTTTTGAGAGTGTGACCACTATATTTTGTGTTTTTTTCTCCCGATTTTGGCATAGATGTAGATAAATCGCAAAAAAAAATACATTTTTTGTTGGAAATTTTAAGAAATCTATTGACCTTTTAAAAAATATTTGTTATAATTATTGCGTAATATAATAAAATCTGCTTATAAGGAAGGTATGTTACTATGAACGGCGATACTAATTACAACGCAAGTAAGCTTGAAAGCAACGCAGCGATAAAGGAAAGAATTGCTGATGCTAAGGGCCTTATCAAGAATGAGCTTGCGATTTATGCAGACAGTGCTAAGAAGCTTAAGGCTGCTGCTAAGGCACAGGTCGATGCAGGAAAGAAGTACACAAAGAAGCAGAATCCTAAAACAGAAGAGGCCTTCAAGCAGGCAACCGCTGTTTATGACGAGGCTTATGAAACTGCATCCTGCTCATTGGCAAGACTCACTGAGTACGTAGCTGCTCTTGATGAGGATTGGCAGAAGGTTATTTTCCAGGTTGGAGTTATCGCTCCCAAGGCTGTTGCTAAAGAACAGGCTGAATACGATAAGTATAAGAAGGGCATTCTTGCAGATAAGGATAAGATCGATTCTCTCCTTCTCGATGCTGAGATCGAGCTTAGCGCAGACATTAAGTCCGCATCCGACGAGGATGACGTTCCCAGAGGCAGCGAGAGAGTTGAGCCCGTTCCCGCTACTCCTATCGTTGCAGAGGCTGAAGAGGTTGTTGCTTCCGCAGAAGAAGAGGCTGCAGAGCCCGTAGCTGCTGAAGAAGCTCCCGAAGAGGAAGAAGAGGATGAATATGAGGAAGAAGAGATCGTAGCTCCTTCTTACGGCGCTCCTTCTTATGAAGCTCCTCAGTTCGCATCGCCTAACTACGGCGCTCCTCAGTACGGCGCTCCCCAGTATACTCCTCCTCAATACTCCGCACCTACATACGGTGCTCCTCAGTACGGTGGACCTCAGTATGCTGCGCCTCAGTATGCACCCCCTCAGTACGTTTCTTACATATGTCCTCCCGCTCAGAGTGCTCCTCAGCAGGTTGTTGAGCGCCCCGTTAAGCTTGACCCCATCAAGATTGACATTGCTGAGCAGGTTGAAAAGTTCGTTAACCAGGCTATGGCTAAGCTTACCGCTTCTCTCGAGAAGAGAATCGAGGCTTACTTCGAGACCTACGTTCCCACTATTCCCGTAAACTTCACTGCAGGCGTTACCGTTCCTGTTCCCGAAGCTCCCGTTGCCGGTCCTATTGCTACCGCAAGCGAGGAGACTGTAGATCTTCAGGGCAAGATCGCTGAGGATGAAAAGGCTCTTATTGAGAAGCTTTCTGCAGTTGTTGATATTATCAAGTCTCTTAATAGCGATATGGCAAACGTTGCAGCGGTTTATGCTGATATTGATGCTAAGAACAGAGAGCTCGTTGATCTCCAGAAGCAGACCAACGATATGCAGAGACATACTCTCCGTGAGCAGCAGGGCGTTCAGGTAAGCCAGCGCGTTATCAACACCGATCAGCTCGCTATCACCGAAGAGCAGGTTGCTATCATCGACGCTCAGAAGAACGCTATGGATGAGCAGAAGCGCGTTGCAGTTCTTCACGAAGAAATGGTTGAGGTTCAGGGCGCTATCAATGAAACTCATGCAGCAATTGAGGAAGCTATGTCCGACGTTGTTACCGAGCAGAGAAGAATCATTGCAGCTCAGCAGGCTATCGTTAATGAGAATAGCAAGCAGGTTGAAAACCAGATGGCTATCGCTGCTAAGCAGACCGAGATCGCTGATGCTCAGAAGGATATTATGAACTCTCAGAGACAGGTTCTCAGAGATGCTAAGATGGCAAGTGACCGTCAGAAGGAAACTGCAGAAATGCAGAAGAACGTTCTTGAGGAAGCAAAAGAGCTTCTCAGCAAGCAGAAGAACGTTGGTAAAACCAAGAGAGCTAAGACCGTTAAGGCAGAGGCTCCCGTAGCTGAAGAAGCAGCTCCCGCAGCAGAGGAAGCTCCTGTAGCAGCAGTTGAGGAAGCTCCTGTAGCAGTAGTTGAAGAGGCTCCCGCAGTAGTTGAGGAAGCTACTGTAGCAGTAGTTGAAGAAGCTCCCGTAGCAGAGGAAGCAGCAGCTCCCGTAGCAGAGGAAGCAGCAGCTCCCGCTGACGATACTAACACTGAGGCTTAATCAATCAAAAAGCTTTGAAAGAGCATAATTGATATTGTGCCTTTGATTACTTATTAAATAATTGAAATCGGAGTCCCGTACTCCGATTTCTTTTTTTTCGCAAACATCCGATCGCGTGTATGGCAAAACAACAGCCGCCCCGCCCGTTATCCTCGCGGAGTCCGCGATAAGCGCGCGCTTCTTTCCCGAGTCTGCCGTAAGATATACGGGCGTGTGGCAAATAATTGAAAAGATCGCGCCGTGAAGTCTTTCGCTGACGGCGAAAGCGGATTTTCCAACCGCTCGGCAAAAGCCCTCAAAGCTATCGGGAATAAAATAGCTTATATTATTTTTCGAAAGGCTATCGCAGATATCCTTGTCCTCGTCATAATTTAGCAGTATTGCAAGCGGTTCAAGTCCTCTTTCCTTAGAAATTCCAAGAATTTCGTCTACGTGTATAAGCCTGTTTTTTGACACTATCCAGCAAAATTGCGTTTTTGCGCTATCAGAATATACCTCATCAAGTAAAAAGCAAAAATCGGGCATAAAATTTGAATTACAGCAGTATTTTTTTGCAACCTCAAGGTCGTAATCTGTACGGCATCCGCAAAAATCGGAAAGGTTGATACTTTGTCTTAAAAGGCGTCTGCCAAGCGCCCCGCTCACGTCACCGAATCCCGAGGATAGTATATATATACGAAGTCCGCGCCGCCTTGCGTATCTTATTATCTGCGAGTAGTATATCAGCGACCTTTCGGACGTTTCGTTTTGCAAAAGATTTCCGCCGCAAAGTATCAGTATATCCGACGAGTCGAGAGCTGCCTTTATGTCAGATGGTGAAAATCTGTCGTAAAGCTTAATGCCGTCAAAGTCTTGTGTACCGCTCCGCACGGTTTTGCTTAACGTACCGTTAGCAGAGAGAACGTTGACGTGTGATATATTGTGCGCTAAAAGCGCCCTGACCGCCTCGCGGAGTATCGTTTCATCTCCGAGATTGGTGTATCCGAAGTATCCGAGAAGGCAGACTGTAGGTGCTCTTTTTGTACGCCTGTAGCATTCCCTTGCATCATTTGCCATCTCTCTCGAGGTGAAGGCGCGCTCGATAAGCTTTCTTGAAAAGACCGATAGCTCGGTTGCTGTTTTTTTGTCTTTTATTAATTTTTCTATGTCAGCTTCAAGTCTTTTCGCAGTTGCCGCGCCAAGCCCTCTTGCGCAGAAATTAGTCTTCAAAAGTAAACTATAGTTCTCATACGTGGCTATTCCGCCGTATCCTTCGTCGCCTGAAATTATAGTTGGAAGTCCTGCTGCCATCCCCTCCAGCGCAGAGCGGCTCACACCGACGAAGATTGCTCCGTAGCGGAGTATCGAGGGGATATCGTATCTTGCGCCCGTCAGCATTACGCCTTCAAAGCCGAGTGAGGAGTTAGCTTTTTTTGCAGTTCTCTTAAGCGAGGAAAACAGCGTACCGTCACCGACTATCAGGATGCGCCAATCCGGGTATTTTTTGAGAAGGCTCTCTGCTGCTTCGCAAAGGAGAAAAGCGGTACGCGATCTGCCGCGATCAATACGCGAGGTATGGATTATCAGCTTTTTCGGAAGCCTTTCACGGCTGTAATTATTGATATCTACGGAGTTTTTAGTGAGACTGATATTTTCGCTCTCAATACCGTAATTATCTCTAAGATACTGTTTTATATCCTCGCTGACCGCAAGCGTGCGGTCGCCCCAGAATGCGAGTTTACCGAAGGGGAAAAGCTTAAAGCCAAGGTGAGCCGTTGTAACGATAGGAGGGAAAGTCTTTTTTCCGCGAACGGCTCCTGCGAGGAAGGAAGAGAAGCGTGTATGGGTATGAACGACGTCGCATCTTCGCATCTGTTCCGCAAGAGTCTTTCTGCATCGTAAAATAGAAAAAGGGTCTCTTTTATCGAACGGAGAATATATGACCCGAATGCCGCGTCTTTGCAGATCGTCCGCAAAGGCGCCCCCACCCGAAATCAGGGTTATATCATCACCGCTCAAAGCGAGCTCCCTTATAAGTGTAAGAATATGTGTTTCCGCTCCGCCAAGCTCCATTTTATCGGTAACCATTAATATTTTCATATAAACACCGCCTTAAAATTATGTAAAAGATGGCTGCTTTGCGTAAGGCGCGTATTGTCAAAATAATCGGTAGCGTTTCGAATGAATGCTCCGCGTGAATCCAAAGAAGAGGAATATGTTTTAATAAAAAAATCCCCCGCCAAACAAATAACTTGACAATGGCAGGGAGATTCTGTATAATGGAATCAGATAATAACCGTATCGTCGCCTGACGCGAACTCTTCTGTCTCGCGGAGAGCGTATTGAGCATGGTAAGCATCAATAACGGTGCGCTCAAGCTCTGCTCTGAAATCAGAGTTAATGGGATGAACGATATCTCTGTAAGTACCGTCGGGATTCTTTCTTGAGGGCATTACGATAAAGAATCTTTCTCTTGCGTAAATAACCTTAACGTCGTGAACTGCGAGGCAGTTGTTAAACGTAACAGAAACAACGGCCTTCATAGGACCCTCGTCAAAGAACTTTCTGATTTTGATGTCTGTGATCTGCATGGTGGAATTCCTTTCCTTTGTTGTAACATTTTTTTCTTCACGACTATATTATACAGTAAGTTTATGAAAAATATTCAACGAAAAAATATCTTTTTATTAAGAAAGTGTATATTTTTTATTAACAAACGGAGGGGTCCTGTTTTGATTATCGGTCACAGTATGACGGATAAGAAAAAAATAAGGAATATAATTGAAAAAAAGGATAGTGTAATATACTTTATCGGCATTGGCGGAATTTCGATGTCGGCTCTGGCGGAGATGTCGCTCGGTAGCGCGAAAAGAGTATACGGAAGTGATATCAGAAAAAGCGCCGTGACGGCGCGTCTCGAGTCGCGCGGGATAAGAATAAGGTATACTCAAGCGCGGGCGAACGTTATGGAGATCATGCCCGACATGGTCGTGTACTCGCTTTCGATATCCGCGAATAATCCCGAGTATGTTGCTGCAAAGGCTATGGGAATATTGACTGTGTCAAGAGCGGAGTATCTCGGCGCCTTGATGGAGTCCTATGAGATGAGAATAGGTGTCAGCGGCAGCCACGGGAAAAGCACCGTTACGGCAATGCTCGGCTCTGTTTTATCATATGCATCGCGCTCGCCGAGTATTCTTTGCGGAGCTGAAATTTCTGAGGGAACGGGATATATCAAGGGGGAAGGCGAGTATCTCGTATATGAGGCGTGCGAGTACGGAGATTCGTTTTTGCGCTTTTCACCGAAGGTGCAGATAATGCTCAATCTCGACTTTGATCATCCCGACTATTTCCCCGATATCGAATCGCTGAAGCGCTCCTTTGTTTCGCTCGCGAATAATACCGAGGAGCTTGTTATAATAAACGCGGACGATGCGAATTTAAGGTCGATTTTACCCGATATAACCGCACCCGTTGTCACTTTTTCCGGTAATAGCTCCTCTGATTACAGATATTCCGTGATCTCTTCAGAGCGCGGAAGGTATACCTTTGATCTGTTTTTCGGGGATGAGCTTTGCGGCAGGTTTACTCTCGGCATTGCAGGGAAGTTCAACGTGCAAAATGCCATAGCCGCCATTATAGCCGCAAGATACGTCGGCATACCCGATGCTCTCGTCGGCGAATCGGTAAAGGCGTTTTCGGGAATAGGAAGGCGGCTCGAGCTTCTGGGGACGCATTCGGGATTTGACCTTTACTACGATTATGCCCACCACCCGTGCGAAATAGAAGCAACGGAAAGGGCGTTGCGCGATATGGGATACTTGAAGATAGCTACGGTCTTCTCACCGCATACATATTCGAGAACCAAGGCTCTTTTTGACGGCTTTGTATCGGCGCTTTCCCGCTTTGACTCGGTATTTATTACCGATATATACGGAGCAAGAGAGGCTCCCACTGTCGGTGTCAGCTCATATTCGCTTGCCGAGGCGGTGAGACGGCGCGGTAAGGATGCTCACGCGATTGCAAACGGTGAGGATATTATACCGTATATGGATTTTGGAAAATACGATTGTCTTGTTCTTATGGGAGCGGGCGATCTCGATTTAATAAAAAGAAAAACAGAGGATTTGTAAATGAAAAAAATAGCTCTTTTCGTAGGACTGTTTTTAGTTGTCGCAGTACTTGCTTCTGCAATTGCCATATCTGCGGCGAACGCCTTTCAGCCTGATGATCTTGTTATGTTGACCTCGGAGCGTGTTAATATTAAAGCGGATGCAAGACTCGAATTATCCGTTGATTTCTATCTTCCCGCAGAGGATATGGATTACCTTTCGGAGAATGCGGCAAACCTAAGAGTTTACGGTATCGTGATCGATTATACGGCGAGCGTTGTCGATCCTCAGGATAACCTCGGCTTCAGCATAGATCTCACGCGCTCGGGGGAGAGAACTATAGGCGACGTGCTTTACTACTCGTATAATCTTCCTATCGGTATTATACTTCCCGAGGATTATAATAAGCCCATAGCCGTGCGCGGCTTCGTATCGTATGAGCTTAACGGAAGAAGTCATAAGACCGTGTCTGATTATAACAAGAGTAAGAACGTTATCACCCCTTACGATAACCTATATTCGGCATATTGCGACAGAAGCGAGAAAAAGACCGAAACGCACCCTTACGATGCGGGTGACGGCACGTTCTCGCCGATAGAGGATCTTTATTCCTTGAGAAAGCTGCTCTCCTCGACACTCGATCTTGAGATAAAGGACGGAAAATGCCGAGATAAAAAGGAAAATAATTATTATAAGTCACTCTTTGGTATAGACTATATAGACTACGAGGGAATACTTATCCTTTCTCTTGAGGGCGGCGAGGATATCCCCGAATGGCTTCTTGAGGAGCTTTATATAAACGGCGAGAAGAGATATTTTGAAATACACGGCGGAAAAATAAAATTGGTGGTATAATGGAAAAATTACTTATAAGCTCATGCCTGCTTGGCATAAGCTCAAGATACGACGGGAAGAGTAAGGCTGTATTCTCCGAGAGCGAGATAGTCACGCTTACAGAAAAATACGAGCTTGTGCCCTTCTGTCCCGAGATATACGGCGGACTTCCGACTCCGCGAGTTCCGTCTGAAATTATTGGGGATAAGGTTATTATGAAGGACGGAACCGACGTTACCGAAAACTACAATAAGGGTGCTGCGGAGGCGCTTTATCTTTGCAGGCTTCTCGGTATAACGAAGGCTCTTCTCAAGGAGAGGAGCCCCTCGTGCGGTGTCGGCAAAATATATAACGGAAGCTTTGACGGAACGCTGACGGACGGTAACGGTGTGACCGCGGAGCTTTTACTGCGGGCGGGTATCGAGGTATTTTGCGAGAGCGATATCGATAAGCTTATCGGATAGAATCTTCAAAAAAAGTGTAAACAAATATCAAATGCTATTGACATTTTTTGTATTTTCTGTTATTATGGCATATCAAAAAAAAATAAAGGCAGGTGAGATCTTGTGGACGGGTGCAGTCGAAGTTATAATTACGCGAAAATGATAAAAAATAAAATTAACCCGTGCGCGAAATACGGTCTTGCCGAATTTTTCCCGATTTGAATTTTGGGGAAGCTATAAAGACCTGCTTTGGCGTGCTTTGGCACGCCTTTTTTGCGCCCGGTGGGAGGTCTTATGAACGAAATGAACGAAAACGTTATGCAAAACGCCGTGGAAGAGAGCTGGGTCTCCCCCGAAAAAAATCTTCCCGAGGCAGAGGAGCTTCTTGCGCTTATTGAAGAGAAAAGGATAGGCGAATTCAGAAGCACCGTAGAGTGTATCCCCGCACCCGATATGGGCATCATTATCGAGGATATCCCCAAAAACAAAAGATTACTGTTTTACAGACTGTTACCGAAGGATCAGGCGACAGATGTATTTATCGAGATGTCAAGCGAGATACAGGAGGAGCTTATATCCGCCTTCAGCGACAAGGAGCTGTCCGAGACCTTCTCCGAGCTTTATCTTGACGATACAGTCGATATTATTGAGGAGATGCCCGCGGTCGTCGTTAAGAGAATATTGAAAAACTCCTCTCCCGAAAACAGAAGCGCGATAAATCAGCTTCTCCGCTATCCGAAGGACAGCGCGGGAACGATTATGACGACGGAGTACGTAAAGCTCAGCGCCGATATGACGGTCGAGGCGGCTCTAGCACACATAAAGGCTGTCGCAATAGACAAGGAAACGATTTATACCTGCTACGTTACCGATAATAAAAGGCGTCTTATCGGACTTGTGACCGCTCGTGCGCTGATGCTCTCCGAGAGGGACACTCTGCTTTCGGATATAATGGAGGAGTCTGTCATCTTCGCCGTGACGACGGAGGATAAGGAGGAGGTAGCGAATAAATTCAATAAATACGGCTTTATCGCTCTTCCCGTAGTTGATAACGAGCACCGCCTCGTCGGTATCGTAACCGTTGACGATGCTATCGACGTTATGCGAGAGGAGGCGGAGGAGGACTTTGCGAAGATGGCGGCTATTATTCCGTCGGAAACCGAGTACCTCAAAACGCCTGCGACCAAGATATTCATTTCAAGAATACCGTGGCTGCTGCTACTTATGATATCGGCAACCTTCTCGAGCGCGATACTCAGCTTTTTCGAGGCATCGCTTATTCCCGTTCTCGTGCTGTTCGTTCCGATGCTTATGGACACGGGCGGAAACTCGGGAAGCCAGGCATCGGTTACCGCGATACGCGGACTTTCAACGGGCGAGGTGGCGCTTTCGGACGTGTTCCGCATACTGTATAAGGAGATACGGGTAGGCGTGCTTTGCGGCGCAGCTCTCGGCGTTGTCGCGTTCGGCAAGATAATGCTTGTTGACAGGCTTATAATGAATAACCCCGAGGTGACTCTTACCGTTGCGTTTGCGGTATCTATCGCGCTTACCGCGACTATAATAGTCGCAAAGATAATAGGCTCGACGCTTCCGCTTCTCGCGAAAAGACTTCACCTTGATCCCGCGGTAATGGCTTCGCCGTTTATCACGACGATAGTGGATGCCGTCGGACTTATACTCTACTTCCTTATCAGCGCGAATGTTTTTGGCTTGACGGTATAAAAGATATTTATTGACAAAACACCAAAAAAATGCTACAATAAGATGTACGATAAAAGGTACACCTGAAGGGGCGCCTTCCATAAAGCAGGTTTTACCTACCGAAAAACAATCCCTCAGTCACCTTCGGTGACAGCTCCCTTTACACAAGGGAGCCTTTGGTTTGTGCGCCTCGATAGTTCGTCAATTTTCCTGACAAGCACTGCTTCTGTGTACACGGAAGCGATTATATTTGTCGATATGCCGTCGCTTCGCTCGGCTCGATATATTTGCCTTCGGCAAATTCGATATGTTTTCGCTCCGCTCAAACTCGATATGATATAAATCCGCGTCATCGGATTTATATCGATGCGTACCTGCTCTACGGCAGGTACGCCAAATGTAGCATTTTTCTTTTTTGAACGCTTATCCGCTATGCTCGGCAAAAAAATCGAAGGGGGGACTCGTATGGCAAAAAGTGAAAATCAGAAGCAAAAGCTATTCAGAATTCTTGAGATACTTATGCGTAATACCGACGAGGATCACGGACTTACGATAAACGAGATAATCTCCCGACTTGAGGAATACGGAATATCCGCGGAGCGAAAGAGTCTTTACTCGGATTTTGCCGTGCTTGAGGAGCTTGGCTTCTCGGTAGTCAGACTTTACGGAAATCCCCCGAGCTATACGCTTGCGGAGCGAATATTTGAGCTGCCCGAGCTGAAGCTGCTTGTTGACGCTATACAGTCCTCAAAATTCATAACCGCGGAGAAGAGCTTTGAGATGATAGAGAAGCTGAAGCTCTTTGCCGGAAGCAGAGCGGGGGAGCTGTCCCGTCAGGTCTACGTTAAGGACAGAGTGAAGACCGAGAACTCCACCTCGCTCTATACGATAGATTTAATTCACACGGCTATTAAGGAAAACGTCAGAATAACCTTCGCCTACTTCGACTACAACGTAGAGAAGAAAAGGTATCTCCGTCATGACGGTAGAAAGTACAGCGTGTCGCCAAAGGCGCTTATATGGAGCAACGATAACTATTATCTCGTCGGCTTTGACGAGGATGCGGGGCATATAAAAAACTTCCGCGTCGATAAAATGTATAAGACTCAGATACTTCTTGAAGAAGCATCCATAACCTCGGACTTTTACAGACTCAATCCCGCGGATTACAGTAAGAAGAGCTTCAGTATGTTCGGTGGACGGGAGGAGCTTGTGACGCTTGAGGCAAAGGAGCAGCTTGCGGGTGTCGTTATTGATAGGTTTGGCAGATCGACTACCTTTATCAAAACCGCCTTTGGCTTCCGATTCTCGGTAAGAGTTATCGTCAGCCCGACCTTCTTTGCGTGGGTAATGGGCTTTGGCGAAGATATGAGAATTATCGAGCCGCTCTCTGTGAGAGCTGAGATGAAGGATATGTTAAATAAAATAGTAAAAAACTACAAATAAACGAAAATGCAAAGCATTGTTTGCAAAATGCGTTATAAAGGATATGTAAATGAAGAATTATCATACAATAGCATTTGATCTTGACGGAACGCTTACCGACCCAAAGCGTGGACTTACCTCAGCGTTTGCCTACGGACTAAAGAAGGTGGGTATAGCATTCGAGAGCGTCGAGTCGTTGAAGAAGTTTATAGGACCGCCCCTGCGTGATTCCTTCCGCGATGAATACGGACTTTCGGAAAAGGATGCCGACGACGCGCTGATGCTCTTCCGCGAGTATTTCGGTGTATACGGCTGGTGGGATAACGAGCTTTACGAGGGGATACACGATCTGCTCGCCTCGCTCCGCGCGGCGGGCAAAAAAATAGTTCTCGCGACCTCAAAGCCCGAGGTTTATTCCGCGAAGATACTGAAGCTGTTCGGACTTACCGATTACTTTGATTTTGCCGAGGGCGCGAGCTTTGACAGCTCGAGGGAGAGAAAGTGCGACGTGCTTGATTATGCTCTCTCAAAGGTAGGCGTGACGGCTCCCGAGGAAAAGGCGGGCGCAGTTCTCGTCGGAGATACTAAGTTTGATATTGAGGGCGCGCGCATCTGCGGCGTTGATTCTATCGGCGTAACCTATGGATACGGAACGGAGGAGGACCTAGCAAACGAGGGCGCGACCTATATTGCAAAAACGGTTGCCGAGGTCAAGCGGATCTTGCTTGGGTGAAGGGGCGGCGCGTTTCTCTCTGCGCTAAGCGGTAGTACGTATTTTACTGCGGAGAAGACTAAGCTCGGGATTTTCCGAGTTACCCATAAAGAATAAAAAGAAAAGCGGAAGCAAAGACAGGTTCTTATAAGGATATTAAGTTAAATCCAAGAGAAAATGCCGATTGAGAGTGGCTGAACAAGAAAAATGCAACATGGACGAAAAGTCTGTGTTGCATTTTTCTTTATATCTCCGCTCCCCCAAATTTGCGCCGTAATAAACAAAGAGAAGCGCCGTGGCGTTTTGATGGTTAAAAGTGACATTGAAAAAATGAAAATTCACAAAAAACAGTGAATATTCACTCCATTCACTTGACAAGAGTGAATTTTTGGTGTATAATAAGAGCAACATATTATGGGAGGTGTCGCCATGACATTTGAAACCGAAAATATTGAATTTAAATTACAGTTCACAGACGAACTTTATAAAGAGGTTATTGCGTTTGCAAATACGGACGGCGGCGTGATTTACATCGGAATTGATAATAACGGAAACGCCGTAGGCATTGATAACGTGGACGAAAATTATACACGAATTACAAACGGCATTCGTGATGCC
>JAFQPR010000023.1 GCA_017411605.1 Clostridia bacterium
AATTCACGAAAGCGAAAGCTTTCAATTCACGCAACCGCAAGGTTGCAATTCATTGCGTGATGCCGATAGCATCACGATAACTCCCTATACTTTGACGGCGTCATTCCCGTTTTTTTCTTGAAGTCCACCGAGAAATTGCATAGATTTCTATACCCCGAGAGCTCGGCTATGGCAGATATTGAAAGCCCCGTTTGCTGAAGGTGGCGCTTGGCTATCTCTAACCGATAATCAATGATATACTGTCGAAGAGTCGTTCCGAGCACGGCTTTCATAACCCTGTTCAGGTAATACGAGTGATATCCGACGTGGGCGGCGACGCTCTCGTTATCAATATCCTCGGCATAGTGCGCGTGGATATACTCGAGCGCGGAATTGACTATCGCGTTGCTTTTACTGCCCGGGAGCATAAGCCTTATTATCTCGAAGATGACCTGCTTATGCACCGATGCGGCAACCTCTCTGTAAAACGGCTTCTTATACTCAAACTCCCTGACGATTTTCTCAAACTGAAGCCGAAGTTTTTGCATATTCTCAAGAACTATCGGGCTATTTAAGAACGGATAGTCCTCAAAGTCGGGGCGCTCGGTTATCTTGCTTTCGGAAAACATCTCGGGAGCTCTGGGCGGCTTTGGCTCGGTTATGTGCGACGCGCTCTCGGTATAGTCGAAGTTTATCGTCAGCATATTTACAACACCCGAATGCTCAAAAAAATACTTTACCCCCGCGGGTACTATAACCACCGAGCCCGCTCCGATATTATACGTCGTACCGTCGATATGCACGGTATAATCCTCGTAGGTATAAAAAAGGCGACTGTCCCCCGCTATGCCGTATTTCTGCCTAACTTTAAAATTGATCAGCATAGCGTTTCTTACAAAAGGAGAAATATCCGAGATACGCATTTTACCTCCAAAAAGTTTGTTTTGATAAAATTTCGATTTGTTCTTATAATTGATTCTATCATATATTAATGTTAAAATCAATATATAAAAGTCTAAAAACACAAAATTTAAGGAGGCAAAAATGAAACGCAAAAGTAAAATCATTTCCGTAATATGCGCGACTCTTTTGATAGCTCTCGGTCTGACGATGGCTCTCACCTGCTTCGCTGACGGAAACGACAGCGCATCTTATACCCCCGATACGGATTACACTCCCGTGCAGATGTGGAGCGACGGATACAGCTCGGCAAAGGGCGTTACCTCGAGCGGTAATCTGAGCTCCTACCTCACCTACCTGCACGACCTTGGCGACGGAAACAAAGCCTTGGCGATAGCTCCCGGTATTGAGGGTGTGGCTGGCAGCCACGTTTATTTAAGCTACAGAAAGGATACTGCGGGCGCAGATCAGATACTCTACGTCAGCAAAACGGGCGCTACCTCTCCCGAGGCGGCGTGCACAACAGACTTCGCGACGCTCGATATTGACCTCGGCACAACAAAAGGTATTCCCGACGGAATGAGCATAATGCTCAACGGCAGATACTACACGAGCGAAACGGCATCAAGTCCTAAGGGCAACGCAACCCTTTATCTCCGTGACTCAAACGGAAGACTCGAGGTATCGGGTACTTCCGCTACCGATGGCTACGTTGATACGGGCATTGACCTTTCGAAGAGCTTTGTTCATATCACCTTAGTGCTCGACCTCAGAGAGGTTGCGGCAGAGGGCGCGGACACTATCAAGGCATACGCCTACGTGAACGGTAAGTTCATGGCGGTGATAAAAAGCAACTTTAGCGATGACACCGATATAATCAACGAGGTAAGAGTTGAGCTTTTGAGCGGCACGACGACCGCCAAGGCAAGCGACACTATACTTCTTGATAACCTTAATATGCGCGCCTTCAGAACGGGCGAGTATACGGGTAACCTCGGCGGCGTGCTTCTTGACAGCACGAAGACTCTTTCGGAATTTGACAAGAACGTATTCACCCAAGGCTACGCGCTTCCCTCTCCAAAGGAGATGAATATAGCGAAGATAGGCACGAAGAGCTACACCTCTTACGGTGATATTATAAAGGATGCGAAGAGCGGTGACACCGTTCGTTTCCTCACCGTGACGGGAACTCGCCCGACAAATCTTGCGGCATCCGCGATAACCTACGTTAACGCATCAACGGGACTCCAGAGCGACGGAGTTCTCTACGCCGCTTTCGATAAATCGGGTGCTCTTCTCAAAAACTACACCTCTGCGGCAGATTTCTCCGCGGCAGTTCAGTCCTTACAGATAGTCGGCGGTACTATCGAGCTATACGGTAACGTAAAGAGCTCGGCGAAGATATTCACCTCAACCACGGCAAACGACGGCACCGTAACAAAGAATACCACAACTCACGCGGTCTTCTCGCTTAACGGTTATACTCTTTCTCCCGCTGTAGGCTCATGGTTAGACATAGCCTCCTCGCACGGTATCAAGAAGCTTGAGTTCGTAGGCCCCGGCAGCTTTACAACGACTAGCAGCGCAATGTTCGCTATAGGCGCGGGCGCTGTCGGATCATCCGTCAGCTTCAAGGACGTTGACATAACCGTTCCCGACAGACTTATTATCGGTCAGAAGGGCGTATACACCTTCGAGAATTGCAATATTCGTTGGACCTCGGATGGAAATAACGCCAATTCAAACCTTATCCACGGCTTCGGCGGCCCCATCAGAGGCGGTGAAGAAAACAGAATAACCTTCAAAAACTGCTATATCTCAACCTCAAGGCCGAATACGACAAGCAATTCGACAAGAGGCGTTCTTATAGCTACAAACACGATAGCTAACAACGCGAACGACAATCCCGGTGTTTCAACCATCATAACCATCGACTCCTGTGAGGTGGATATCGCAAACTGCTATATCCTCTTCTCGAACTGGAATGCCTCTCACACCGCAGCCGGACGTCCCGCTCCGACTCTTAATATTATAGACTCCAACGTTACGGCTTACGCTCTCGCATCGGCATACAGAGGCTCGCGCCCCGTCGTTACTACCGAGGGTAACACCGTACTAGATATCAAGAGTCTTGGAACGGTTAGCGGTACTATGGAAGCCGTGCACGGCACCTATAACAGCGAATTAGAGGTTAACTTCAGTGAAGGCACCGTATCGAGCCTTAAGCCCGCCTCGGCAAGCGGCATAACATTAAATCTCGACGGCAAGCTTCTCGCTCTTGCAAGCGGCGCCGGCTATATAGTTGAAAATCCGACTCTTAAGGCAAACATCTCGCTCGGCTCGGACTTCGACTTCAACTTCTACGTTCCGAAGGATACCTTCGTTTCGGCAAAGGTTGACTCCACGGCGCTTACGGTGGGAGAGGAGATAGACTTTGATGGCGTGACCTACGTTAAGGTCACATACGAGGGTATCGCTCCCGCGACGGCAGGCGTATCGCGCTCAACCGCCTTTACTCTCACTAACGGACACCATGAATATATCGCAAAATATTCAGCTTCCATTCCTAAATATATAAAGAGCGTTCAATCAGGCACCGACGATGCGGCGGCACGCTCAAAGACTATCATCGCGGCTACCGTCAGATATATCGACTCAGCCTACACCTACTTCGGTAAGACCGACGGCAAAGATGCGATAGCGGAGCTTTTGACTCTCACAGCAGATGTCAGCGTTCCCTCTCTTAGCTTCGACGCTCTTACCGCCGTAAACACTATGGCAAGCGTCAGCAACGCAGTTTCCGAGGCAACGCTTGCGCTTGAATCTTCACCCACAGTAAGATTTATCCTTAATCCCGAATTCTCGGGAGAGATAACCGTCGGCGGCGAGAATTACACCGTATCGGGCGGTATGTGCGATAATCTTTCCTATATCGACGTTCCGCTTTCCGCAAAGAATATTATGAGCGCCGTTACGGTCAAGGTCGGAGCTGACGTTGGTAAATTCAATACGGTAAGCTACTACAACTACTTAAAATCGGTTTCCGCGTCCGACGCTGATGCGGCTGCAGCCGTTCCCGTAGTCGAGGCTCTCTTCACCTACGGAGCTTGCGCAGGCGAGTACGTTGACCACGTATTCGAGGATGAGTGGAGCTACAACGGCACCCACCACTGGCACGCCTGCGCCGATAAGTCCTGCATCATTACCGCTGACAGAGCGGAGCACGAATTTGATGACGACGGCTTCTGCATTTGCGGACAGGTAATTTTACTTGAAGACGGCGAGGGCGAGTTCCTCCAGGCTCTCGGTATTGACAAAAACGTAAAGACGGATCTCTCTTCTATGGAATTTGCAAAGGTACTTGAAAATACTAGCGTAAGCTATAGCTTTACCGCAGAGGAAAAGTCGGGCGCGGCTATCGGCGATATGCTCCTCTTCTCCTTCGTGGTGAAGGCTGACAAGTCAACCCCCATTGATATCACGGTTGACGTAGGCACAAAGATAAATTATCAGAATAGCACGAAAACTATGACCTACCACGTACCCGTTCAGTGGACTCGCATATATATGCCTATCGAAAACGCGGGTATGGCGAGCGTTACACTCAAGACCTCGGGCAAGGTTTATATTGCCGAGGCGAAATACGAAAACCGCGCTGACGCGACCCAGGACGATCTTCAGCTTGAAAGCGGTATGTGGATGCTTGACGAGTTTGAATACTACGACGTATCGGGCGCAGGCATCGGAGCGGGCTCTACCATCGACCTTATCCGCGGCGGTGACTACATCTATAGCATCGGTGACAAAAAACTCACGGTGACCGACACGAGAACCGATAAGGTAGTGTCCACCCTCTCGGGCTTCGACTCTCTCCGTCAGATAGATATAACCGACGACGAGAAGTACGTAGTTATGACGGGACGTCAGGACGGCGTTTATATCGTAAACGTTGAAAATCCCGCAGCTCCCGCAATCGTTTCTACATATAATAGCATCGAAATGGCAACAGGACTTTACATTTCGGGTAATTACGCCTTTATCTGCAACCGTCAGTACGGCGTTGAGGTCGTTGATATCAGCGTCCCCGAAAATCCGAAGCACCTTATCAATATCCACTCAGGCGAGGTTCAGTCCTGCGTTGTTTACAACAATATTCTCTACGCCGGCGTATGGGGCGAGTGCGGCGTATTTATGTACGACCTCTCTACCATCACAGACTCCTCGAGGATAGAGATGATAGGCAAGATAACCACGAACGGTAAGGGTGACGGTATGTCTATCCTTGAGCGCGACGGACGCGTTTATCTCTTCGCCGCTACGGGACAGCACACCTACGGCGCGCCTACCTCCTCTCCTCTTGATAACCTCTGCTACGGTCAGGGTAACGGACTCGATATCTTCGACGTGACCGACCCCGCAGCCCCCGTAAGACTTTCCAACGTAAGAATAGACGGCAGATACTACTACACCGCTAATGACTACTGGGAATCCGAGGTCGGATACGACGAGCAGTCGGGCAGATACTACGCATACCTCGTTAACACCTATAACGGTATTTACGTATACGACGTAACGGATATCGAAGCTCCCGTAAGAGTTGCTCATATAGATATCCCACGTCCCCTCGGCAGCACTACTCCCGCGCTGAAGCACGACACGAGAAAGATAATCACTACCTGGAATCAGTATGAGTCAAGGAGAGGCCCTGTCGGTGATATTATCATCGAAGACGGCAAGCTCTATATCGCCGGCGCTGAAACGGATATCCACGTGCTTGAGAACGACTCTTTCATCTTCGGTCACGAAAACGGCAACAAAAATACCGCTTCCTTCGATAACCTTAAGGATAACTTCTACGACTTTGATAACGTGCTCACGGGCGGTATCGTGGCAAGTCTTGCAAGTGGCAGCTATGCGCTCTACGATACCGACGGTCAGGTGCTCGGAGTTGCAACAAGCGGAAGCTACGTTTACGTTGCGGCAGGCAAAGACGGTATCAAGGTACTTGACAAAGCAACTCTTGAATGCGTAAAAACAATAGCTCCGACATCTGTCGGCGGCAGAGTTGGCTTCGCTAACGGTATTAAGGTTTACGGCGGAAAGCTCTACGTAGCCGAGGACGTTGCAGGTCTCAGAGTTTACGATATCTCGGGCGACTATGCGGCATCCCCCGCGTTCCTCTGGAGCTACAGACAGGACGCTAGGATAGCGCGAGAGGTAGTTATCTCCCCTGACGGCATCTTCTCCCTCGTTGCGTACGGCAGCAACGGTCTCTGGGTAATAAACAACGAAACTCACGCACTCGTCAAGACATTCAGCACGAGCGGCACTATGTATCACCACAACGTAAGCCCCGTTATCGCTGACAGATACGTATGCATTTCGGGACACAGCGGCGATGAAAACTGGATAGATTTCGGTCCTGCGGGCGCAAGACTTGAAAATCCCACCTCGGTGCGCTTCACAGGCGGTCTCGGAATGACGAACGGTATTACGAATATCACCGTTGACGGCGTAGAATACGCGCTCAAGATAACGAGCAGCAAGGGCGTTTACACGAACGATTTTACAAAGAACACGGGTACGACCGTGGCAGGTATTTCCGCTTTGGGTAAACCCACCGTATGCGGCAATTACCTCTTCGTTGCGGAGCGAATCTCGAGCGTAGTTAAGGTATACGATATAAGCTGCCTCACCGACGAGAGCAGCACCGCTACCGCGGCAACCCTCATCGGCACATTCACCTTTGACGGTAACCCCGATATAATCCACGCGGACGGCACGACCGTTTATATTCCGCTCGGATACCAGGGTATGCTCGTCATTGATACTGCTACCGCATTCGGCGGTAACGCTTAAAGGAGGAAACGGAAATGAAAAAGAAATATGAAGCTCCGATAAGCGAGATCGTCGATATCAGGGAGCAGGATATAATTCGAACAAGTCCCGATATGCCGTTCGTTGACGGCGATGACCTCTTTGAGGATGGACTTTGAGCGTGTTATCCTTAACGGAGAACACGCAATGAATTGCAACCTTACGGTTGCGTGAATTGAAAGCTTTCGCTTTCGTGAATTGCCTGCGGCATGAATTGCGCTGCGGCGCATTGAGGTTGCAATTCAATTCATGGAGCGAAGCGAGAAATCATGGCGGAGCCAATTCATGATGCGTCAGCATCAATTCATTTGTAAAAACGAAAAGAGCAAGAATAGAAGGATTTATATTTCCTTTTACTCTTGCTCTTTCTGTTTGTAATAAGGGTTTGGGCTTAGTCCATTTGTATTTGACCGCTTGGACGCGATGCTCGCACTCAGCGATGCTTTTCAAATTTTCCATTAATAACATCACACATTACCGAGTGCATCTTTTTTTATTATTCTTCTCTTATCTTTAATATACAGCCGTCGCATAGTCTTATTTTCCGAGAACTCTCTATCCCCGCGCCGCAAAGCGCGCAACGGCAATTCCGAGGTCTTATAATCACCTCTCCGTCAGCCAAACAAATCGAAACTTTAGAATCAGACTCAATTCCGAGCTGCTTTCTGAATTCCATAGGAATAACTACCCTGCCGAGCTTATCTATTTCCCTCTCAATTCCGTTCATATGCGCCTCCAATATCATTTTTATTCTAGTATATCAAAAAAGTATACTTAAATCAAGTATACTCACAACATTTTTAATAAAAATAATCTTAAAATATACTTATATTAAGTTTATTTGGAGATTACTATGAGAAACAAAAACAACAAACACCTTGGAATAGAAATTGATCCCGAGCTTCATTACAAATTACATTATATTTCAAAATACTACGGCAGAAGCGCAAACGGGGAGATTCTTTATCTTATCCGTCAGGAAATCAAGTCATTTGAAAAGTCAGAGGGCGAAATAGAATATCCGCCAAAGAATGAGCAGTAAAATATAAAAGATATTATGACAATAGGACAAGCGTGCAAAGAAAGAATTTTAGCTCTTTGCAAAGAGAGAAATATAACCGTAAACAAGCTCGCGATTATATCGGGTATTACGCAATCCACCCTAAACAATATCGTTAGCGGCAGAAATAACAGCGTTACGGTATCAACGCTTAAAAAGCTCTGTGACGGTCTTGAAATTACTATTATCGATTTCTTCTCCTCGGAGCTATTTTCAAATCTCGAGCAGGAGATCAAGTAAGCAGTCAAATTGATGATTACTTTTATAGGAGATATCCGCCAAAGAATGAGCAGTAAGAGATAAAAATAAGTGTTTTACGAAAGATAACACAAGTTCCCTATGTCGAGCGGGGCTTTGGTATTTAGGCGTAACCGAATAAAAAACGGCAGATGTTCTGTTTAGAAACACAGTTCCTCTGCCATACTTTTATGCAATTTTAAAAAATCAATGTTGAAAACCTGCGGTTTTCTTCCAATCTATTAAAGTTTTTTATTCTACCGCCGTTTGCTCTATTCTCGCCGTACCCTCGTACGGCTTCGATCACAAACGACGCTTTCCGCGCAAAATCCCTTTGCCCCAAGGACTGCACATTTACAAGAAAACGAACAAGTCAGCGCCGAACTGCGCAAAAGCAAATTTCACTCATATATTTTTCACAACAAAAAAGGGTCTGGCGCATTTGGGCGCAACCGAAAATGACCGAGAAACAAAATAAAAAGCTCAAAAACAATAAATGAGCTAAGATTTACTGTATTTTACTGTATAAGGTTGAAATTCTACGAATTTCTCCATTAAATCACGGTCATTTTCT
>JAFQPR010000003.1 GCA_017411605.1 Clostridia bacterium
ACAATATCTTTGATATTGTGCCAAATTTTTTATAAAAATTTGGACTAACCCATTGCAATGAATGTAGAGCATAATTAAATTTTTTGAAATTTAATTATGCAAAAGCCGATAAAATCGGCTTGTCGAAACGAAAATAGTCGTTTCGACATTCTATAATCATTATCACCAAGGTCGTAGAGAGGATACTGAAGGAGATGGACTGCCCTTGCTCTAAAATAGTTGCGACGATGGACAGAGCCGAGGCTCTTTCGGGCGCTGACGGCGTGCTTTGCACCGTGTTCGCGGGAGATATTGACATCTGGCAGCACGATATTCTTATTCCTAAAAAATACGGCGTTGATATCAACGTCGGTGATACGAGAAGCGTTTCGGGCATTTTCCGCGCGCTCAGAAATATTCCGCTTATGCTGGATATATGCGCGGATATTGAAAGGTATTGCCCGAGGGCTGTATTCCTCAATTATACTAACCCTATGTCTATCCTCTGCGGAGCTATGCAGAAATATTCAAACGTGCAGGTAACGGGACTTTGCCATAGCGTGCAGGGGACTGTAAAGATGCTCGCGGAGTGGCTTGATATCCCGAAGGATGATATCGTATATAAATGTATGGGCGTTAATCATCAGGCGTTTTATACCGAGCTTTCCTATCGGGGAGAGGACCTATATCCAAGACTCCGTAAGCTCATAACCGAGAATGAGGAAATACGCAATAAGGAGCAGGTAAGAAACGAGATGTTCCTCTCGCTCGGTTACTACGTTACCGAGTCCTCGGGGCATAACTCCGAGTATAACGCATGGTTCAGAAAGCGCCCCGACCTTATAGAAAAATATTGCACTCACGGAACGAATTGGAATCCGGGAGAGTATGCATTTTCCTTGAATCTCAGACGGGACAGGGCAAAGAACACCGCCGCTCAGTATGAGAATTGGCTGAAAAAGCCCTTCTCGAGGGAGAAGAGCCTTGAGTATGCGGCAGATATCTTCAATGCCAGAATAGGCGACGGAAAGCCGTTCGTCTTCAATGGCAACGTGCAAAACTGCGGCTCTATCCCGAATCTTCCTGCCGATGCCTGCGTTGAAGTTCCCGTTGTTGCGGACAGAATGGGCTTCAAAACCACGGTGGCGGGTCCGCTGCCCGAGCATCTCGCTATCCTCGTGAACACGACCGCGAGAATAGAAAGCCTGGTTATCGAGGCTGCAAGAACTAAGAGCCGCGAGCTCGTCTACCGCGCGGTCTATATGGACCCGCTTTGCTCCGCCGTGTGCTCGCTCGAGGAGATAAGGGCGATGTGTGACGAGCTATTTGAAGTAAATAAGGAGTTCTTAGGAGAATATAAGTAATTCGGCTTTCGTATTTTGGCGTAATCGAATAAAAAACGGTAGGAGTATGTGATTTTATACACAGTACCTCTACCGTACTTTTTTGCGAGTTTAAAGGAATTAAGGTTGAAAACCTCCGGTTTTCTCGTTTTTATTATAGTTTTTTATTCTATCCTCGTTTCCTTGCTCGGCGTACCATTGTACGCCTCTCGCTCGTCAGCCGAGGATTTCCGCTCAAAATCCGTGTGCCGAACTGCTTTCGTATTTTGGCGTAATCGAATAAAATATATTCGCTGCGCGAATGCGATATACTCGCTTTGCTCGTGTGATATATTCGCTATGCGAATGCGATATAACCTCGTTTCACGCGGTTGCGATATACCTCGCTATGCTCGGTGTTATGGAACTGTCATTTAGGGATAACCGAATAAAAAACGGTAGGGATGCTGTATACACAGTACCTCTACCGTACTTTTTTCAAAAAGTTAGCCTCCGCCCGTGTCATCCTGAGCGTAGCGTAAGCGAAGTCGAACTGCGGAGCAGTGCGAGGCTTTTGCCGAGCAGGATCTTGGGCGGCACGAAATAATTGAAAAAACAGCAAAAATGAGATCCCGATGCTTTGCATCGCCCTACGGGTTCGACTACGCTTTGCTTCGCTCAGGATGACAGTGTTACAAAATTGACCTCGCATCTTCGTAAAATATTTTTTAGTTCAGATGCGGACTAAAATCACCATTTTCAGTTTATTTGTGCTATAATTATTAAAAAACTTTAGGAGGTAAAAATGCGCATTTATAAAAGACCAAAGGCTCTGCGAGAGTATGCTAAAAAGTCGGGAAGAAATTACGATATTTTTAGGTATAAGCCAATCCTGTTATGCTTTTAAACTACAAACAAGAGGTGCGAAAAATGAAAGAAATAATTGAGGATTTATGGAGTGATTATATTATCGAAAAATGCGCTGTAATCACAACGGATAAGGAAAGGGAGCTTACTAAAAAAGCTGCGGAGCTTCACAAAAAAGTAAACGAATTGCTTAATAAAGCTCAGCTTGACGCTGTACAAGAATACGTTGACACATTATATGATATTAATGCTTTGCTTGCAAAAAAAGCATTTTGTAAGGGATGCGAATTTGCGATTTCGTTCTTTTTGGAAGCGGGGAATTATAAAAAGTAGAAAAAACAGCTTACGGCGCTCGTCCGTAAGCTGTTTTTATGTATACCTCAGAAGTTAACTGAAATTATTTAGCGGTAACCTTGGTAACGTGGGGGTTAGGATTGCCCTCGTACCAGAAGAGGAAGCCTTCGAGGTCGATGGTGGCGCCAACCTTAAGAGCTTCAACTGCCTTATAAACGTCGGTATCCTTGCCGCAAAGATCGGTTTCAACGCAGAACTGATAGGTTGTTGTTCCGTCAGAAACGTTGAAGTAAAGGTCGCTACCCTTTTCGCCCGAGCCATCCCAGTTGTAAAGGAAAGCATACTCGGTGGTATCATCCTTCTTGGTAGAAGCAACTACCTTAAGACCCTTAAGTGCAACGAGCTGGTTCTGATATTTGATAAGGTTATCCTTGTTGCCGAAAGCTGCGGTTGCATCTGTAGCCTTAGCGATATATTCACCGGTAAGAACTTCGCAGGTAGCATCAACGATTTCAACCTCGCCGCCCCATTCGGACTTGGTTCCGGAAATTTTAACCTTGCCGCCAACCTTGATCTTGTCATACTCAGCCTGAGTGCAAGCAAGTCTGTAAACAAAGTAAGCTCCGTCTCCGTCCTGAATGTAGAGAGAAGTATTGCCGTACTGAGTGTTGTAGATCTGCTTACCCTGAACGTAACCCTCGATAACTACGTCGGAATCAAGTGCTGCGTCGCAATACTGAGCGTAGGTAAGAACGCCCTCGGACTTAGCGTTGATATCCTCTTCCTTTTCACAGGAAACAAGGGTGCAGGAAAGAGCAAGAACTAAAAGCAAAAGAACACTTACGATTTTTTTCATTTTTTCTTTCTTCCTTTTTGTTTTTTTTATTGTTTTTTTTAACAAAATTTAAAGGCTTAGCCTTGTTACTTAATATTATAATACTTTTTTTGAAAAAGTCAAGGTTTTGTTTTACATTGTTTGCGTTTTTTTAAATAAAGCCAAACAAAATAGGTAACAGTGGCGCACCAAACCGCGCAAAGGATAATTATCAGAGTAACGGCGCCGCTCGGGAGCTTGCCTAAATCGTCCTGATATCCCGTTCTGACAATGTTCAGCTTATAGAGAGAGTTCATCTCACGATAGAGATTATCCATAAACTTTTCATCAACGGTTTTGTTTCTGCGTCTGTTCTTTGTAACCTCTTCTATCATCTGACCTGCTGCGTTTCTGAGAGATGCCGAGTTTGAAAAAACAGGGGTAACAAAGGTATTGTCTATATTGTCAAGAAGAAGGTTTGTAGCTTCAAGCTTTACGTTGTAGTAAAGATCGTTGTCCTCACCCGAGCGCGAAAGATAGTCTCTGTAAACGTCGCTGCTCTGCGCTCTCGTCGTTACGGGAACGTAGCCCTCGGTTTGGGAATAGGATATCTGCACGCCGTCGGTAAGAAGGAACTGCATAAACAGCCACGATGCGAGGACCTCCTGATTGTCCGCCTTGTTAAAGATACACATTGACGGCCCCTGAGAGATCATCTGCGGGTTTTCCGTATCAAACTGAGGTACGGGTCTTACGACTGTTTCAAAGCTCAAAAGTCTTTCCTCGGGAATATCTATAAGAGGCGCTTCGCTTCCCATCCAGGTAGCGCCCGCCGTGGAGTCGATAGCGAAAATGCATTGACCCGAGTTGAGGAAGTTTGCGGGATATCCCGAAATCTTGAAGGTCGAAAATGCTTTTTTATCTACCTTTTCCGCAATTGAAAAGAGAATATCTTCGGTTTCTTCGTTAAATATCAGAATATCGCCGTTCTCATTTGAATAGTCGGCTCCCTTCTGCTTTAACATCTGAATCATCATATTATCGGTAGACTTATAAATGAAGGGTAAAAGAACCTCTTGTTCGTTGGCAACGAAAACCTCAACGTCCTCGCCTTTTTCGTTCTTTACCGTCTTTTTGCCGAGCGATACAGCTTTTTCGCTGACCTCAAATATAAAGTCCCACGTAATAACCTCGGGAATGGTGTCATATCCAAGTGAATTTACGAAATCTTTATTGATATAGCACGCTTCGGTTGAGCGCATAAAGGGAAGAGCATAATAATCTTCGTTGACTATACATTCATTAAGGAACGAGGGGACAATCTCATCCCTCGTGACCGCATCGAACTTTACCTCGCTGCCTCCAAGACCGTATTTTTCATCGTTCATAATATCCCCGAGAGGAACGACGATATTTTCTCCGAGCATATACGTGGCGATATGGTCGGGATATGTGATGCATACGTTGGGAGTCGTATCGGTAGCGATATTGGTTATAACGTCGTTATATATCTTTCCGTAATCGGTATAAAGCTTCATATTGACCGTTATGTTGGGATATATTGCCGAGAAGTCCTCTATCGCCTTTTTGTATACGTTTACCTGTGATATGTTCGTATCGTTCTTTGCCCAGAAGGTTATCTCAATAGGCTTTTCAGTGTCAAATCGCTCGGGTAACGTAAACGGGTCGAGCGCGTGCCTTCCGTGGCAAGACGTGAGAGATAACGCGGAGAATGCGAGAAGAAGCAGAAGGAGTAAGGAAATAATTTTTTTCATCCTTTTGTACCTCCTCTTGCGACGCCTGCCATGATCTTCTTGCGGAAAACAAGGAAGAGCACGATAAGCGGAATTGAAATTACTGTAACGGCTGCCATCATAGCGGGGATGTTTTCTCTGCCGAAGCCGCCCTCGCGTATTGCCTGGATTCCGTTTGATACGAGGAAATAATCCTCATCGTCGGTAATGAGCCTCGGCCAGACGTACGAGTTCCAGCACTCGATGACCTTGAGTATCGTTATCGTAACGATAGTCGGACTGCAGATAGGCACCATTACACGGCATAAATACTTGAAGTCGCTCGTTCCGTCAACCTTGGCGGCATAGTAAAGCTCGTCGGGGATCGTAGCGAAGTTCTCCTTCAGAAGATAAATATAGAATACCGACGTGACCGAGGGGAGAATGAGTCCCGCAAACGTGTTGCGCAGGTCCATATTCGTTACCGTCACGAAGTTCGTGATAACGACCAGCTCCGACGGTATCATCATAAGAGCAAGGAAGAGCGTGAACGCGAGATTCTTGCCCTTAAAGTTGATTCTTGCGAAGCCAAAGGCGGCAAGAATGGTAACTATAAGCATAAGCGCCGTCGTTGCGAGAGTGAATATTATCGTGTTGACAAAGTAGTCAAGGAGCGGTACGCTCTTAAACGCCGTTATATAGTTATCAAAGGTCGGGTCGGTGGGGTAGAACTTCGGCGTGCTCTCCGCGTTGTACGAGCCGTAGCTCTTTATCGAGGTGAGTATCATCCAGAAGAAGGGGAAGATGACGATGAGCGCCCATACGGCAAGTCCCGCATAGGTGAAGCCCTTTATAATTTTTTTGTTTCGCTCGTGGGCTTGGCTTTTCTTAATTAAGCTGCTTTCCATTTCCACCCTCCTTATCAGTAATGAACGTGCTTGCGGCTTACCAGAAGGTTGATGCAGGTTATGGTAAGAACGATAACGAAGAGTATTACCGCCGCCGCAGATGCGTAAGAGGGATATCCGCCGCCGTCGCCGTAGAGCATATCGTAAATATAGCCTACGATGGTGTTCATCTCGGCTACGTTAAGCTCAGTTCCGAAGAGGGCTACGGCGTCACTGTATGCCTTGAAGGCTCCGATGAAGCCCGTGATGATAAGATAGAAGAGCATAGGCGATATCATTGGGAGAGTTATCTTCATAAATACGCGCCATCTTGGCGTGCCGTCTATCAATGCGGCATTGTAGTAATCCTGCTTAACGGATGCGAGCGCGCTCGTCAGAACGAGTATCTTGAAGGGAAGCACCACCCATACCGTGTAGAAGCATAGCACGAACATCTTTGCCGCGTACGGTCCGTCGATAAAGTCTATCGGGGACATTCCGAAGAGTCCTAGCACTATATTCACAAGACCGTCGGTATATTCGGTCTTCCTGAAAAGTATCATAAATACGAGTCCTACCGCAAGAGTATTGGTTACGTAGGGCAGGAAGAAAATAGTCTGAAACGCGTGGCGAAGCTTCTCAATTGACGCGAGCCCCACTGAGATAGCGAGGGCGAGAAGCGTTGATACGGGCACTGTGATTATTACGAGAATGAAGGTGTTCTTCAACGCCTGAAGGAAGTAGGGGTCGTGAAGAACGTATGAGTAGTTATACGTTCCGATACCGAAATACGTTCCCGAAGCGGAGTTGAAGCCCTCCTCGAATGAATAAATAAAAACGTCGATCAGAGGATAGACCATAAACGCGCCGAGAAACAGAAACGCGGGCAGAAGATAAAGCCAGCCCTTCAGATTGTTTTTTTCCATAGACCGAGTCCTTTCTGAAATATCATAATAATACTAAAAATATTTATATCAATATTATCACAATATTTTTTTAATGTCAATGATGTTAATCTATTTTTTTGTTGCAATCGGCATTTTTATGTGATAAAATGAAAGGGATAACACGAAAAGGAAGTTTTTATATGGCAAAATATAACAATATTTTGAAGATAGAGGGCAAGCGTGGCAGCGGAGAGCTTATCTCGGGCGTTTTCAGCTCGGTTTGCGACGCTATTTCCGTGAGTCTTTCGGCGCGCTCCGCGGCAGACGCTACGGTCAAGGTCGTAGGCTATACTGCAGAGAGGGAAGAGGTGACCGTATACGAGGAGAGCTTTTCCTCGGGGGATATCTCGCTTGAATATACCTTCGACCCGATAAGCCTTGCGGTCTACGCGAGGACGGAGAGCTTTGCCGTGAAAATAGTTTCCGAGGGCGAGATAACTCTCGAGGAGCTTTCCGCCGATGAGGAAATAAACGACGTAGGCGAGGAGTATTGCGATACGCGTGACAATACGGGCATCTCTGCCGACAGCTCTCCCATAGTATACGTTACCTCAAGCGGGGGCGAGAGGATAGAAGTCCCGAGAGTGCCGAGCCACGTGCTTTTCGTTGGTAACTCTCTCGTTTTCGGTATGGGTAAGAGATACGGAATGTGCGCCTCGTCACCTGACAAGGATTACTTCCATTACGTTAGTGAAACGATAAAGAAATATAACCCCGTGTGCAAGTTTGACAAGCTGTATGGCTCAATGTTCGAGCACGCGGAGAGCCTATCCGCCTTTGATACGTGGTATAATACCGACTGCGCCGTCGATCCCGCAAGACCTATCCCCGCAAAGGACGCGTTTTCACCCGACCTTGATCTTATCCTGCTACAGCTAGGTGATAATATAAACACCGATGAGAAGCTTGCCACCTTCCTCGTGACGGGTGATATTCTTATCGAAAAAATAAAAGAGGCCTGCCCCCGTGCGAGAATAATATGGGTGCACGGCTGGTATAACAGAGCGCGCACCTCGCCACCGATACGCGAGCTTTGCGAGAGGTGGGGACTCGAGAGAATAGATATAGGGGCTATCCGCTCGCACGCAACCGAGGCGCACTCGCAGAAATACTACTTCGATATGAACGAGGGATGCGAAAGGGAGGTTTCCGAAAGATGGATAACCCACCCCGGCAACCTCGGAATGAAGAAAATAGCGGATAAAATTATTGAAAAGCTGAAGCTTGAGCACACACCGCAGGCGTGAGCGCTCAACTAAGCTTTCTTCGCGAAAGCTTAACTTCACTTGCGCAGAGCGCAAACTTCACTGCGTAGCAACTTCACTTTCGTCGGGACGAAAACTTCACAAATCAGAGAAAACCGCAGGTTTTCAACCTTAATTCTTTTAAATACGAACTCAATATCAAAGGGGCTGTCTCATTAAGAATTCAGGCATATCAATGATAAATCGGTAAAGCACGGTTGTAATTACACGATTTGCGAATTCTTAATGAGATCAGAAGCTTGGGGCGAACGGATTTAGAGCAGAAAGCGTCGTTCGTGACCGAAGCCGTACAAAGGTACGGCGAGAGTTGAGCGAACGACGGTAGAATAAAAAACATTAATAAAAACGAGGAAAACCATAGGTTTTCGACCTTGATTTCCTCAAATTTGTGCTTACTATTAAAGGGGTACTGTGTTTATTTCACAATACCCCTGTTTTTTATTCGGTTATGCCTAAATG
>JAFQPR010000024.1 GCA_017411605.1 Clostridia bacterium
AGAATGTCGAAACGACTATTTTCGTTTCGACAAGCCGATTTTATCGGCTTTTGCATAATTAAATTTCAAAAAATTTAATTATGCTCTACATTCATTGCAATGGGTTAGTCCAAATTTTTATAAAAATTTGGCACAATATCAGAGATATTGTGTCGAAATAGCGTGAAATCATGCTATTTCGACTTACTATAACCATTATTTTTTGAAAGTGAGGAACTTTTATGCTTTATAAGAAGAATTTAGAGAAGTCGCTCTCCGATGCGACCTTCCGCGCTCCGACCTCGGAGTATCGCGGAACGCCCTTCTGGGCTTGGAACTGCAAGATGACGAAGGAAATCCTTGAGAAGCAGATAGTTTATCTTAAGGAAATGGGCTTCGGCGGCTTCCATATGCACTCGCGCTCGGGTATGGATAACGCTTACCTTTCCGAGGAGTTTATGTCGCTCGTTCGCGCCTGCACAGATAAAGCGAAGGCGGAGGGAATGCTCGCCTGGCTCTACGATGAGGATAGATGGCCCTCGGGCGCGGCGGGCGGACTCGTTACGCGCGACCCCGAGTACAGAGCGAGAATACTTTATTTCGCTCCCGCAAATAAGATAAAGACCTCGCGCGAGTCCGAGAACGCAAAGCTCGTCTGTGATAAGCCGCTCTATGATATGAGCCGCGAGAAGCCGATGAAGGAGGCTATTTCCGAGGGCTTGCCGTATTTTATCGCGGCGTACGATATCGTGCTCGACGAGGACGGTTACCTTAAGAGCTACGAGAAAATAGCGAGAGGCGCAAAAGCGAAGGGCGAGAAGTGGATAGCCTTCTCCGCAACGCAGGGTATGCGCGATTGGTATAACGGCTACTGCTACCTTGACACTATGTCGCCCGCGGCTGTAAAGAGATTCGTCGAGGTGACGCACGAGTGCTATAAGAGATGCGTCGGCGACGAGTTCGATAAGACTGTCCCCGCTATCTTTACCGACGAGCCGCAGTTCAATCAGAAGAACACGCTGACGCTCCCCACCGACAAGACGCTCTGCGTTCTTCCGTGGACACCCGATCTACCCAAGACCTATAAGCGCGCATACGGCGTGGATATTATAGATACTATTCCCGAGCTTATCTGGGATCTGCCCTGCGGTAAGGTTTCCGTCGCAAGATACCGCTACCACGACCATACCTGCCAGCGCTTTACCGATGCGTTCAGCAAGATATGCGGCGAGTGGTGCGATAAGAACGGTCTGCCCCTTACGGGTCATATGATGGAGGAGTCCGCGCTCCTTAAGCAGACTCACGCGATAGGCGAGGCGATGCGCGCGTATAAATATTTCGGCTATCCCGGCATAGATATGCTCGTAAACGAGGTCGAGCTCGTTACGGCAAAGCAGGCGCAGTCTGTTGTGCATCAGTACGGCAAGGAGGCGATGCTCTCCGAGCTTTACGGCGTAACGAACTGGGACTTCGACTTCAGAGGTCATAAATTCCAGGGTGACTGGCAGGCGGCGCTCGGCGTAACGATACGCGTTCCGCACCTCTCCTGGGTTTCGATGAAGGGCGACGCGAAGCGCGACTATCCCGCATCGATAAGCTATCAGTCCCCGTGGTTCAGAGAGTATAAGTACGTAGAGGACCACTTCGCGAGAGTTAATACCGCCTTGACGCGCGGTAAGCCCGACGTTTCCGTTGCGGTGATACATCCTATCGAGAGCTATTGGCTCCATTGGGGTCCCTCGGGCACGACGCTCGAGAGAAGAAACAAGCTCGAGGACGATTTCCAGAATCTTATCCGCTGGCTGCTCTTCTCGGGTATAGACTTCGACTATATCAGCGAGTCGATGTTCCCCGATGCCTGCCGCAAGGTTGAAAACCCCATCGCGGTCGGTAAGATGAAGTATGACGTAATTATCGTTCCCGCGCTTGAGACGGTGAGGGGAACTACACTCGACCGCCTCGAAAAATTCCGCGAGGCAGGGGGACGTGTCATATTTATGGGCGAATGCCCCGCCTACGTTGACTGCGAGGAAAACGAGAGAATACGCGCGCTCTATAATGCTTGCGAGCGTGTTCCGTTCGAGAGACGCGCTATCGTCGACGCGCTTGAGGAAAACCGCAAAGTAAGCATCATAAACGAGCAGGGAATACATACCGATAACTATATCTATCAGCTTCGCCGTGACGGTAACGCGTCCTGGCTCTTCGTTGCAAACGGTAAGTTCGAGCCGTGGACGAATAGCTCCTTCCACTCCTACGGCGACGTTAACGTTACTCTCCCGAGAAAGCTTACCTTTAAGGTAAAGGGCGAGTATGCCGTTAAGCTTTACGATACGATAACGGGTGAGATACGCGATATCTCCTACGAGGCGAAGGGGGGCTATACCACCTTCCGCACCGTGGCTCACCTTCACGATTCATTCCTCTTCAAGCTCGAGAAATCCCGCGTGAAATCCTATAAGGCAGAGGAGAAAAACTATACACGGGTATACGGCAGAGACTTTAAACATCGCGTTGACTTCGAGCGCGAGGAGCCAAACGTGCTTCTGTTTGATATCGCCGAATGGAAGTGGGATAACGAGGAAAAATATCAGCCTAAAGAGGAGATGCGCCGCCTTGACGCGAGGCTCCGCCGCGCTGCGGGAATCGGCTGGAAGAGCGGAAAGCAGCCCTGGTGCCTTGAGCCCGAGGTTCCGACTCATACCTCGACTCTGAAATTCACCTTCGACTCCGAGATAGAGCTTGCGGGCGCTGAATTCGCCTGCGAGGATATGGATATCGCCGAGATATACCTCGACGGTAAGCCCGTAGAGAAGAAGATAACGGGCTACTTCACCGACGAATCAATAGGCAAAACTCTCCTTCCGACGATAGGCGTCGGCACTCACACGATAGAGCTTAAGCTCCCCTTAGCTCCGAGAACGTATACCGAAAACTGCTTCCTTCTCGGTGACTTCGACGTAAGGCTCGAGGGCGTTGAAAGCACGCTCACCGCGCCGAGAACAAAAATAGGATTTGGCAGTGTTACCGCCCAGGGAATGCCCTTCTACGGCGGCAATATCGTATATAAAATGGATATCGACGTACCCGCCGAGGCAGACGCGTTACGTATACACGCCCCCCACTATAAGGGCGCGCTTATCTCCGCCGCGATAGACGGTGAGTGCGTAGGTAAGATAGTATATCAGCCGTACGATCTTCTCGCCCGGGGTGTTAAGCCGGGTAAACACACCGTAGAGCTTACCCTCTTCGGTAACCGCCATAACAGCTTCGGCCCTGTTCATAGCGCAGACCGCGGACTTCGTTGGTACGGCCCGAACGCGTGGAACACCAGAGGTGACGAATTCTCATACGAGTATAATCTGCGCGAAATGGGTATCCTCAGAAGCCCCGAGATTATCTATTTAAAGACGGATAAGTAAATAATAATTTACAAAAAAACTTAAAACAATAAAAACACGAGAGTAAAAGTCCGATTTCGGTTACTTTTACTCTCGCGTTTTTATATCGTTTGTTTTTACGGTCTTGCCGTAAGGCGAGGGATTATCTCCTTTGCAATAAGCTCGCGCTCCTCGTCCTTCGGCGGTAAGAAGGGGTGGCGGCAGGCGCCGAAGTCAAAACCGAGCTGGCAGAGTACTTCCTTCTCCGCTTGCATGACGCCTATCTTGCAGAGTATGGAAATAATGCTGTTCGCCTCGTTCTGTATCTTCCGCGCCTCGTCGGTCTTGCCTTCGAGGAAGAGCTTACGTATCTTCACGAACTTATCCGCCATAAAGTTGTAGGTGCTGCCGATAGCTCCGTCAGCTCCCATCGAGAGTCCCGAGAGGAGCATCTCGTCAAAGCCGTTGTAGATAACCTTATCGGGGAACGCCGCCTTGCAGCGCTCGAGGGTGAAGAAATCACCCGAGGTGTATTTAATTCCGAGGAATCTTTTGTCGGAGAGAAACGCGCTCATCTCCTTGACCCCCATCGTAACGCCCGAAAAGGCGGGGAAGTAGTAAACGAGCATAGGCAGACCCGATGAGTCGGCAAGCCGCTCGTAGTATCCGCGTACCTCGGGGAAGGTGAACTTATAGTAAAACGGAGTGACCGAGGATATAGCGTCAAAGCCAAGCTCTGCCGCGTGGCGCGCAAGCTCGACTGCCTCGCCCTCGTTCAGCGAGCCTATATGCGCGATAAGCGTGCTCTCGCCCGCCGCGCCCCTAACAACGTCCATTATCTCTTTTCTCTCGTCCTTTGAGAGAAGGAACGCCTCGGCGGTGCTGCCGCCGACGTAAAAGCCGCGAACACCCATCTCCGTGTTGAATTTAACAAGCCTCTCAAGCTCGCGCGCGTTGATTTTTCCGCGCTTGTCAAATGGGGTGAGAAGAGCCGTGAATATACCCTTATATTTTTCGTTTATCATAATTATATAATTATCTCCTTCGTTTTCTAAAAACGGCATAACGCGTCAGAAGACGTTACGCGTGTCAGTTCCTATCGGCGGAAGCTCAAGGTCCGAGGGATAGAAGCTGTAGCCTCTTATATGCGCCTTTTCCTTATCGTCCTTAATGTAGTTTACTACGTATATCTCGCCGTCGGGGAACTGCACCGAGCCCGTGTATCCTAGGTCGGGCGAGGAATTTCTGTCATAATCTATCGGGAATATCCTCGCGCTCTGCCGTCTGCGCTCCGTCACGGTCAGCTCGTCAGCCCTGAGCAGCGCGCCGAATACGTTATGCGCCCCCGTGGGTATGTATCTGTACGTCACAAGCACGCGCCCGCCCAAGAGTCTCGTTGCCACGGGACGGTGACCGCAGTCCATGGGCGTGTTAAATATTTCGCTCCAGCTCTCGCCGCCGTCATAGGATATTACCTTCAGGATATCGTGACCTATCCTCGAGTTTTCACGAAGGAAGGCAACGAGCGCGCCGTCGTCGGCTTCGATGATTGACGCTTCGCAGAGATTGAGGTCGGGGTGCTTTGCAACGGTCACTCTCTCCGACCAGGTCTTGCCGCCGTCGTCACTGTACCATAGGTACTGCTCTTGCTTGCCGCTCTCACTCGATTTGAATTGCGCCGCGACGATGAGTCTGCCCGAGGTAAGCTCTATGAGCCTGTCGGGAACTATGCCGCAGAAGTCAAGGTGCAAAAACTCACAAAAGCTCTCGCCCTCGGCATCTCCGAGCCAGATATGGATATCCGCGCGCTTGTTCTCGTTCTCGAATATCCTGTCGCATATAATGGCAAGTCTTCCGTCCGAAAGACGCGATATCCTCGGGCAATTATAGAATATCTTGCCGTCGGAGGGCTCTGTGAGGTATCTCTTCTGCGACCAGGTCCTGCCTCGGTCGAGGCTCTCGACTATCGCGATCCGCGCCATCTCTCTGTTGAGATGATGCTCGCACTCCGCGAAAACGCATATCAGCTTGCCGCCCATCGTCAGGGCAACGTCGGGCCACGCCTCGTATATGCTCTCGTCGCAGCTTACCGTATATTTTTTGATGTTCATAACTGCCTCCATTAGATGTATTTGATTATATTCTAGCACAATTTTTATTGAAATTAAACCTATATATTGCTAAAAAATTTACCGTGGTTGCTTTTTTCGCTCCTGCGTGCTATAATGATTATAGAATGTCGAAAAGGCGGAAAAGCCTTTTCGCGGCTGATTAATCAGCCGAACAAAAAGCCCCAGGTGGCTTTTTGTATCTATATCATTGCAACAGAAATCGACAAATTTCCTCGCGAAATTTGTTCGCAAATCTTAGATTTGCGGTCGAAATTCTTGAATTTCGACTTTCGATTGTCGTTATAACCATTATAATCATTACAGATACAAAACGCATAGGAGAGCGGAGAAATGAAATATATCCATAGGCAAAAGGGCGCTGACGAGATGTATAAGACCTGGCACTCGCACGGTGAGTATATGATAATCTACACGTATTCCTCGGGCGGCAGCCTCGTTACGGCTGATGCGACCTACCCGATAAAGCGCGGCGCGCTTGCCGTTATTGCGCCGGGCAAGCATCACTACACTATGCCGACGATGCCCGAGAATTACGAGAGGAGCAAACTCTTCATCTCCGAGGAGGAGCTTAAGCCGTGCTTGTCCTTGGCGAACTTCTTTGATATAGCGCCCGGCGGCTTTGTCTACGCCTCGCTCCCCGAGAGCGAGCTTGAGTATGCGGAGTGCCTTTTTGAAGAGCTGAGCCGGTCGGAGGGTGACGAGAGATACAGAGCCACCCTTATAAGCTCGATTGCTTTGCGCCTTATCGTGCTATGCGATAAATACGCCACCGATAAGGAGATGGGCGCGTCCGACTCGATGACTCTCGCGATACGCTACGTAAACGACAATATCTTCGAGGATATAACCCTCGACTCGGTTGCCGCGGCAGCCAATATGAGCAAGTACCACTTCTCGCGCACCTTCAAGCGCGCGGTCGGCGTTACCGTTATGGAGTATATACTGAAAACGCGGATAATGCTCAGCAAAAATCTGCTCGCGTCGAGCGAGCTTTCGATACTCGAGGTCAGCGAGCGCTGCGGCTTCTCGAGCGTCAGCTACTTCTGCCGCGCCTTTAAAGCAGAGGTCGGCAAAACCCCGCTCGGGTACAGAAAAGCGGGGAATTAATAAATTAATATGAGCCGGTGAAAGTACAGTAAGGTTGATCTGATTATTTTTAATAAATTCTCTGTAATCTATTGACATAAAGATAAAAACACAGTATAATTATATTACGAAAAAAAGTAGAAATATTCTTTTTTTAGCACGAGGTGTTTATGCAAATCAAACGACAGAGTTATTTGAACAGACTCATAAACAAAAAAGGCAACGGACTTATTAAGGTCGTAACGGGTATTAGACGTTGCGGAAAGTCTTATTTGCTTTTCAATCTTTTTCACGAGCATCTATTGGATGAAGGTGTAGATGAATCTCACATTATAGAAATTGCCCTTGATGACAGAACGAATATCAAGCTCCGCAATCCTGATAATATGCTTGAATATGTAAAGGGCAGAATTACAGATAAGGATATGTATTACGTTATTCTTGACGAGGTGCAGTTGCTTGATGAGTTTGAGGACGTACTCAACAGCTTTTTGCATATCAGAAATGCCGACGTTTACGTAACCGGCAGTAATTCCAAGTTCTTGTCAAGTGACGTTATAACCGAGTTTCGTGGCAGAGGTGATGAAATCCGTGTCTATCCCTTGTCCTTCCGTGAATTTATGTCAGTATATGAGGGAACGGTTGATGAAGGCTGGGATGATTATTTCAACTACGGCGGTTTGCCTCTTGTTCTTTCTTGCCCGACTCCCGAAGAAAAATCAGAGTATTTGATATCACAGTTTAAGAAAGTATATTTATCGGATTTAATTGACCGTCACAAAATTCGTAATGCGGATGAGTTTGACGAGCTTCTTGACGTTTTGGCTTCAGCCATCGGTTCCTTGACAAATCCTCTGAAGCTTGCAAATACCTTTAAAAGCGTAAAAAGAAAGACAATCAGCGATAAAACGCTCAAAAAGTATCTTGATTATCTCATAGATGCTTTCCTTGTGAGTCGTGCAAAAAGATACGATGTAAAGGGGAGAAAATATATCAATTCTCCTGCAAAATATTATTTTGAGGACGTTGGACTGCGCAATGCACGTCTTGAGTTCAGGCAAAACGAAGAAAATCACATTATGGAGAACATTATCTATAATGAGCTTCGTATTCGTGGCTTCCGTGTAGATGTCGGACTCGTTGAGCATTATGGGAAAGACGGAGAAGGCAAATCTACAAAGAAACAGCTTGAAGTTGATTTTGTCGCAACAAAAGGCAGTAAAAAATACTATATCCAATCGGCGTTTTCAATGTCTGATCCCGAAAAAATCGAGCAAGAGCAACGCTCCCTAAAAAGCATAAAAGATTCTTTTAAGAAGATTATTGTTGTGCGTGATAATATTAAGGTTAGACGAAACGATTACGGCATCGTTACGATGGGAATATGCAATTTCCTGCTTGACGAGAATAGTTTGGAGTTGTAATAAAGTAGAACGAAAGATGGCAGATATTAAATTATTTGACATAAAAGGTGAAGGTAAAAACTATCTTCAAAGTAAGTAAAAGCAAATAACTATTTACAAAACAAGGCAAAAAATAAATAAAAAGCGAGAGTGGAAGGTCCTTTTTGGCTTCTTCTGCTCTCATTTTTATAATTTGAGATTACGTCGTTCAATGCGAGAGAGTATTTAATACTCGAGATTGGCAAGCCTTCGCCGTTTGATGTGGACGAGCATTACCGCTTCTCGAGCGTCAGCTACTTCTGCCGCGCATTCAAGGCAGAGGTCGGCAAAACCCCGCTCGGGTACAGAAAAGCGGGGAATTAATAAATTAATATGAGCAGGCGAAAGTGCAGTAAGGTTGATCTTTTCTGCTTTCGTCGCTTTTTATAATATTTTTTCACACTGATGGCTAAACGGAAAGCTTTCAAAATAATATAAACACCTTGACAAAAATGTATAAAAGTTGTAAAATGGTTTTGCCACATAATTTCATAATTTTCAAAACAAGGGTGTACTATGCCGTTTAGTACTTCCGCTTTTTCTATACTTGTTTTGGAGTTATGAAAGAAATTGTGTGGCAGCAAGGTGAAGTACTTTATGGGGTGCGTTCGCTTTGCGGACGCACTTTTTTTATTTTATTTTACTTTAAAAGGAGAACCAAAGTGAAAAGAATTTTACTTTTAATGCTTGGAGTTGCGGTGGCGCTCTCGTTTGCGCTTGCGCTCTCATCGTGCAGCGTGTTGCTCGGCGGCGGAAATAATACCGACGAGTACTGTCCCGAAGGAACTCAAGAGTACTGTCCCGAAGGAACTCACGAGTATGAATGGGTTATTATAAGCGAGGCTACTTGTTACGCGCCGGGATATAGGGAGTACGTTTGCAAAAACTGCCCGATGGCTGGCGGTCGCGAAGAGATTCCTATGACGGAGCACGATATGATTCTCGTTGACAGTAAGGCAAGCACTTGCTCCGAGGAAGGGTATAAGAAGTGGTCCTGCAAAAATTGCTACAGCGCTGACAAAGAAGAAACCATTCCGAAGGCAGAGCACGATCTCGTAGCGGTAAACGGCAAGGCGCCGACCTGCGAGGAGGACGGATTTTCCGACTATCAGCGCTGCAAGTGGTGCAGCTATAGCACCTACGAAGTAATAAAGGCGACGGGACACACGCTCGGCGCGTGGGTGGAGAATACCCCCGTGGGTTGCACGTACGCGGGAACGGAAAAGGCAGAATGTACTGCCGTTGGCTGCGATTATTACGAGATGAGGGACGTTCTCGCTCTCGGTCACGACGAGGTGCCGCATATCGGCAAGGATGCGACCTGTACCGAGGATGGCTGGACCGAGTACGTAAGCTGCACGAGATGCGATTATAATACGAAGGTCGTAATACCCGCAGGGCATAAGTTCGTGAATGGAGTTTGCTCTGCCTGCGGAACGACAAAATACCTGAAATTCACTCTCAGCGATGACGAAACCTATTACACGGTTACGGGTATAGGCGACTATACAGATGAAAACGAGATAGTGGTGATACCCGAGCTTTACTGCGGTTTACCCGTAAAGAAAATCGGAAGCAGAGCCTTTGCAAACTGCGAAAACATAGTCAGCATAACCGTGCCCGACAGCGTTGAATATATCGACTACGGCGCGTTTTACGGTTGCTCGGCTCTCGCGGAGCTTACCGTTCCTTTCGTTGGCGCGTCGGACGATGCCGTCGGATACAGAATCCATTTTGGCTACGTATTCGGCTGCGCAACCTATTACGCCCCCATTAATAACTACCATTACAGAAGCGCGAATCCCTATATGGACGGTGAAATGGTAGAAGGATTGCCCCTCGAGGACGGATATTACTACTTCAGATATTATATACCGTCATCTCTTAAGCGCGTGACTGTGACGGATACCGAAGCGATAGATGCCTTCACGCTGAGAAACTGCGGCTTTATTGAAAGCATTATAATAGATGATACCGTAACATCTGTCGGCTCGGAAGCATTCTTTGGTTGCACGGCTCTTACTTCGGTTTATTATATGGGAACGGAAGAGAGCTGGGGCGGTATTTCCGTTGGCAGTGATAATGAACCTCTGACCGATGCGGCGCGCTATTATTACAGCGAGCAGGAGCCCGGCAAAGAGGGTGACTTCTGGCATTACGGCGAAAACGGAGATATCGTTTTCTGGCCCGAGCATATACATAACCTCGTTTTCGGTGAAACTGTAACCGAAGAGGGTTGCTATACAAACGGTGAAGCCCTTTGGAAATGCGAGAGCGAGAAGTGCGGTTATACCGAGCCGAAGGTTATCCCGGCGGCGCACAGCCTTAACGAAGACGGTGTTTGCACTGTTTGCGGTGCGCTTGCCGCGAGCGAGGGAATTGAATATACTCTCAGCATTAACCGTGATTATTATATAGTTACGGGCTACGGTAGCTGCACGGATACGACGGTCGTTATTGCGGATATGTATAACGGCTTACCAGTTAAAGAGATAGGCGAGGGCTCGCTCAGCGGAAATAAAAATCTCGTTGGAGTAATCCTTCCGAAGAAGCTTGAAAGAATTTCGGTCGGCGCGTTTTCGGGTTGCTCCGCTCTTAAGAGCATCGTTATTCCCGACAGCGTTAAGACGATTGAGGTAGCTGCGTTCACGGGCTGCTCTTCGCTCGAGAGTATGACCCTTCCGTTTACGGGATATAGCAGCACGCCCGAGGTCATAGGGGAGATTTACCCCTTCGGATACATCTTTGGTGAGATAAGTTACGAGGGCTCGACTAGTGTAAAGCAGTATATTAAAGACCTGAGCACGGGTAAGTCGAGAGAGATTAGTTTTTATATTCCTTCGGGACTGAAAAAAGTAAAAATAACAGGTGAAACGGTTGCGGATTACGCATTCTATAACTGCAAGAATATTACCGAAATAACACTTGGTGAGAAAGTAACCGAGATCGGATCGCATGCGTTTTTTGGCTGTGAGGGTATTACCGGTATAACTATTCCCGATAGTATAACTTCAATTAAAACGTATGCGTTCGACGAGTGTACAAATCTTGCGGGTGTATATATTAATGATATAGCAAAGTGGTTTGAAATCAACTTTAATGGCAGCGATGCAAATCCGCTATATTGTGCAAAGAATCTTTACGTTGGAGGAGAGCTTTTAACCGAGTTGGTTATTCCTGAGGGTATAACGGAACTTAATAGTGTTTCGTTCACCGGTTGCACGAGTATTATCAGCGTAACGGTTGGTAACGACGTAACATCTATCGGTAGTTCTGCATTTGCTCGTTGCGATAATCTTACAAGTGTGACGATAGGTGATTCTGTTACAGAAATCGGAGAAGGATCATTCTCAAATTGCGCTAGTCTTGCTAAGATTACTATCGGTAAGGGCGTGACGAATGTCGGTGATAACGCTTTCCATAATTGCAACGCTCTTGACGGTGTGTATATCAGTGATATTGCCGCATGGTGTGAAATAGAATTTGAAGGAACTTGGGAAAACCCGCTATATTATGCAAAAAAACTTTACGTTGACGGAGAACTCGTAACAGATCTGGTTATTCCTGACGGAGTGGAGAATATAAAGTGGGGAGCTTTCGTTAACTGTCAAAGCATTACAAGTGTGACTATTCCGAACAGTGTAACGATCATTGACGCCTACGCATTCCATTCCTGCATAGCTCTTAAAGTGCTAAAGATAGGTTCGGGGGTAAATACTATTGGTGGTTCTGCGTTTGGGGACTGTACCGGTCTTTCCGGTGTATATATCAGCGATATAGCTGCGTGGTGTGAAATATACTTTGGAGAAATTGATAGTAACCCGCTATATTATGCAAAAAAACTTTACTTTGACGGAACGCTTGTAACAGATCTGGTCATACCGAATAACGTAACACGAATAAATTTTTGTTCATTTGTAAATTGCGCGAGTATTATCAGCGTAACGGTTGGTAACGACGTAACATCTATCGGTAGTTATGCATTTGCTTATTGCGATAATCTTACAAGTGTGACGATAGGTGATTCTGTTACAAAGATCGGAGAAAGATCATTCTCAGGTTGCGCTAGTCTTGCTAAGATTACTATCGGTAAGGGCGTGACGTGTGTCGGTATTTACACTTTCGAGAATTGCCTCGCTCTTGACGGTGTGTATATCAATGATATTGCCGCATGGTGCAGAATAGCGTTTTTAGATTATTGTTCAAATCCTCTATTTTATGCAAATAAGCTTTACGTCGGTGGTAAGCTTGTCAAAAGCTTAGTTATTCCTGCTTCTGTGACTAGTATTCAAAAATATGCTTTCTTTAATTGTACTTCCATTACAAGCGTTACGTTTAGCAATAGCATCAAATCTATAGACCAACAAGCCTTCTGGCAGTGCTTATCACTTGAAACTGTTTACTACAAAGGAACAGCGGAGCAATGGGCATTGGTTTCGTTAGGCCCAAACAACGGACTTGATTCTTTGACGGTACAGTACTCTTAATATCGATTGAGATATTGGGAACGATTTCGTTGCATTCAAAGACTGAAACGTCGCTGTTTGGTAAAAGATTTCAGCCCGAGAGGGAATTAGTCTTGCAAAAAGCAAATAACTATTTACAAAACAAGGCAAAAAAACAAATAAAAAGCGAGAGCGGAAGGTCACGTGGATTCTTCTGCTCTCGTGTTTTTATTTGAAATTGTAATAATTATTCGTAATCGTCGTCGGCAAGCGATTCCTCACGGCGCGCCTCGTCGTCAAGCTCGTCGGCAAATTCAATATCGTCGGAATTTTCGTACGACGTATCACCGACGTGGCTGATAAAGCGGTATTCCTCGTTATCTATATCGTAGAGATTTCCGTGGATGAAAAGATTCTTTCCGCCGCTGCAAAGCGCGTCAAGGAAATCCTCGGGATTGAAGGAGTCGATCTCGATTCCGTAATCGTCGTTGGCGAGAGTGACGGAAACGTTCTCACCGTAGGACGCGCTGTTATAGTTATCACTGTAAATAATGTAATCCGATGTAAACTCAAAGAAATCGTCAAGCTCCCCCGACGTTACGAATGCAACAAACTTGTCAACGGTCTCGCGATCTGCCTCGGCAGTAATTTCAAAATAGAGTTCTTCGTGTAGCTTCATATAACCTCCAAATTAAAGCTGAATAAAATTGATATGTAGAAAGATTTTTATATCTTTGTTTTTTGCGAAATAGAGTATAGCATAAGTATATATATTTTGTCAATATATTTTTTGAGATATGTTTTGGGAAAGGTTTGATTTGAATTTTTATTCGGCAACGGCTACGAAAAGGAAGCTACACGCAGGCTCCTTCCACCGTCAAGGGACGGTCCCCCTTCCTCCCGGAGGAAGGCTATTAGGAGAAAGCGTAAAGTACTCAATGCCACTCGGTAACGATTGCTAAAGGGGAGATCTCGCGGGCAACCGATACGCGAAACCCTTTATATCCTTATTAATATATATGCTCGTGCGCGCGTTATTGGTAATAAAGGAAGATTTCTACGCTGTCGTTCCTTATTTTACCAATTGCGGAGCGCTGAAAAGTAAAATTTTCGGCGCTTTAGTGCCTATAATCAAAAAATCGAAATTTTTTTGAAAAACTTTTAAAAAAAGGCTTGACTTTTGAAAAAGATTGTTGTATAATAGGTAAGCTGTCAACTTGAGGGCGGAAAACCGCAACATAAAGTACAGCAGAATTCGCGAAAGCGAGTTCGTTTGGTCTTTGAAAATTGAACAACAAAGAAATTTCTGAATTGCACTGAAAAGTGCGAAGGAATCTCGAAAATAACTTTGAAAAACTCATTACAAAGTAAAAAAAGAAGCTAAGATAAAATAGCTCTGAAAAAGGTTTTAGGTACTCATAGGAGTATTTAAG
>JAFQPR010000025.1 GCA_017411605.1 Clostridia bacterium
AAATTTTTATAAAAATTTGGACTAACCCATTGCAATGAATGTAGAGCATAATTAAATTTTTTGAAATTTAATTATGCAAAAGCCGATAAAATCGGCTTGTCGAAACGAAAATAGTCGTTTCGACATTCTATAATCATTATCAACGTACAATAACCCGTTTCGATACCCGAATCTGTGGGCTTATAAAGCATACGCTTTATATTTATTATAAAGAAATACGCTTTAAAAGTCAATTATGAAGGTTGCAACACTTTTGCACCGTAAATTTGGTTATTATAACAAGGGGTTACCGCATTTTACTTGTCCGAAAAGCAAGGTAAACGGTCAATCAAGTTAGCTAACAGCCAATCTTCGACGCGTATAGCCAATTCATTATTGCTCACGATTTACTTATAATATTGGTAAAGAATATTAGCCAATATTATTGGCTAGTTATAAGGAGCAGTTATGGATATTACAGTACTTGGAAAAAGAATTCGCGAAGCAAGAATAAAAAAGAAAATGACGCAGGAACAGCTCTCCGAAAAGGCTGAAATAAGCGCATACTATCTCGGTGAGGTCGAGCGATGCACAAAAATACCCAGCTTAAAGGTCTTTGTTACTATAGCGGACGCCTTGGGCGTTTCCACCGATTCTCTTCTTCGGGACTCCGTAGAAAGCGGAAACGTATATATAAATAACGAGATTACCAAAAAACTCGATATGTTAAATCCCAAGCAACGAGCTGCCGCCGTTGACGTTCTCACAGCTTTTATTAAAGCTCTACAATAATTTTCGATTTTTAGTATTTAATGCCATATTTCGACAATTTTCTCCATTTCAATATGCTATAATTAGCTCGTAGCCAACAGTATTGGCTTATAGCCATTAATTAAGGAGAGGATAATATGGAATTTTCTATTAAACGAAACATTGATAAACTAGGGAGAATCGTGATACCCGTTGATTTAAGAGAGCATTACGGTATTGAAGCGGGAGATACGATTGAAATAATTGCCGAAAAAGACGGCATTTTTATCAAAGCTTCAAAAGACAAAGTGGTTGTATTAAATAGCACTCGGTAGCAATTATAAGAGCCGATTCAAGTTTTTACGCTTGAGTCGGCTCTTTTTATCATATTTTTAAAAACGTGCGATTTGCAAATATTTATTTGCATTTTCTTAAATTATCTCTTGCCGAAAAGTCGATAATCCTTACCCTCGAAGAATACCACCTTATAGTCACTTCCGACTATACGGGAGTATATTCTGTCCTCATACTTCGAGGCAAGCTCTGCGGGAGCGAGGTTAGTCGAGATGAGAGTTGAAAGACCTCTGTTGCGCCTTGTTGTAAGTATATTGTAAAGACAGGACACCGTGAACTGGTTTATGAATTCCGTGCCGAGGTCGTCAATGATAAGAAGGTCGCACTCGAGGTATTTATCCGATATGGGCTCGTAGGGGCCGTATCCCGATCTGAATTTATCCGTTTCAAAGGCGGAAACGATGTTCTGCGCGCTATCGTAAAGCACGTAGTATCCGCCCTCGATAAGCACCTTTGCGACCGAGGTGGAGAGATGAGTCTTACCCGTGCCCGTCTTACCTATGAAGAGCAGGTTTTTGCCCCTGTGCTTCTTGCCGAAATCATGGGCGTAATCGCGAGCCGTGTTAAATACGAACTGCATTTTCGCGTAAACCTCGGGGCTGTAAGAGTATGCCGAGAGGTCGAAGTTTTCGAAGGACTGCTCCTCGATAAGTCTGCCGATACCCGAGGTTTTAATGTTCTCGGTATAGAGCAGGCGTCTGAAGCAAGAGCACGCCTTAGTATTCTTAAGGAAGCCCGTATCGCCGCACTCGGCGCAGGTGTACTTGACCGTGTCGTAGTCCTCGGGCAGACCGAGCCTTCTTATAGCCTCGCGGCGCTTTGCGTTGAGGTAAAGATTGCGCTCCTTGATAGGCGCGATATCACCGCCCGAAACGGCAGTTTTCATTATCTGCATACTCGTCTGACGAAGCTCGTCGTCGAGCTCCGCGATCTCGGGAGAGCGCGACCTTAACTCAAGCGCTCGCGACTCGGCAAGCGCTATGGCGTTCGCCCGTCTTTCATCTATCATTTCCTTGACCTTATGGTAATTTTCGTAGTTGTGCATAGTTGTTCCTTACCTTTCTTTCGCGTTCGAGCATTGCGAGAACATATGAACACCTCATCCACCGTCAAAGACGGTCCCCCATATAGCCTTCTCCTGTGGGAGAAGGTGGCAGACGCTCAGCGGCTGACGGATGAGGAGTTAGTTTAGACTTCGCATTGACACCTCATCCACCGTCAAAGACGGTCCCCCTTCTCCCGCTGGAGAAGGCTGTCATAGGTGTGCATAGTTGTTCCTTACCTTTCTTTCGCGTTCGAGCATTGCGAAAATAATCTGTGCCGTCTGGATTCCACCGCAACACGGTGCTTTTTTCGTCCCTGTCATCCTGAGCGAAGTCGAAATCCGAGCACAGCGAGGATCAAACGGCGCGTAGCAACGTTTGGGATCTCGGACGAAAAAAGTTCGACTCCGCTACGCTTCGCTCAGAATGACAGCGGCGGCACTGTATGCGGCGCGAGAACGTACCGACACCTCATCCACCGCAAGCGGTCCCCCTTCTCCCGCTGGAGAAGGCTAGTTCTCTTCACCGCCATCGGTGTTATTAAACGATCTTGCGAGAGCTATCTTGAATGCTTCCTCGGGGTCGAAGTCACCATAACGCGGCTTCGGTTTTTTCTTTTCTCCGCGGCGGCTCTCGGTCTTTGCGCGTTTTTCCTCAGCCTCCGCCTCAAGCTCCAGGCGGCGCTCCTCGTACCTTTTCTCGCAATCGGCAAGCGTTTTGCAGCCTGCGGTATGCCAATCGGTGAGAAGCTTGTCTATATATTTGAACGAGCTTTTCTGCGTATTAAGCACGGTTATATCGTACGCCATACCGACAATCTCCGTACCGAAGCAGAATTCGCCCGACCACTTTTCAATGTATTCGCGCTCGGATTTCGATAGGCTTCTGTCATAGATGCCGAAGATGCTCTTATACTTCGAGAGCTCGCCGCGCTCGGTTTCCCTCGCCTCTATGTACTCCGCGAGCGCATCGACGTTCGCGATACCGCGGCCGACGAGGGTAATAGCGCGCTTTACGAGAATTCCAACAGAGAGCATATTTTCCTCGTTGAGGTGAGCGGCAAGGAGCGCGATATACTCCTCGGACAGCTCGTACTGCGAGGAAAGCTCGGATATCCGTCTTATCTCCGCGGGGGTAAGCATAGTTTTATGCATCATAGCCGCGCACTCGTCGAAGAGCGACGCGAGCTTATTGTTTCTTATCGTTTTAGCGATATCGGCGGCGCTCTCCTCCTCAAGCTCACCGAGAACTACTCTCTCGGGAAACTCCTCGGAAACGCGGCTGCCGAAGTATGATACGCTGACAGCGTACTCGCCCTCCTCCGCGGGAGCGATAACTCCTGCCTCCTGCCAGAGCGCGAGAGCTGAAGTCAGCCTTGCGCGAGATACGCCCGAGCTCTCGGTAAGCTTCTCCTCGTCGCACACGCCCTCCGCCTCGTAAAGAGCCAAAAGCACCTTGACTTCGCCAAGGCTTGCCTCGGAAAACTCCTCGGTCTCGGTGGCGCGCTTCAAAAACTTATATCTCGTCATCAAATATCCCTCTATCCTTGCCCGTCTTCATACCGAAGCAAAGCGTCATAAGCGAGTCACCCATATGTACGTTCTGAACGACGACGCTCTTATCCTCAACGGTGAGCTCCATATTAGCGAAGTTCCAGAGTCCGTGAACGCCCGCCTCAACCATAGTTGCCGCGCACTCGTATGCAGACTCCTTCGGCACGGTAAGAACGCCTATATTCACAGAGTTCTCACGGCAAAAGTCGCCAAGCTCCCTCACGTCGTGAACGAGGAAGCCGTTAAACTCCGTACCGATAACCGCAGGCGAGTTGTCGAAGAGCGCAACCACGGTAACGCCACGGCGCTCAAACATATGCGTTGCGGCAAGAGCGCGGCCGAGATTACCCGCGCCGACTATAACGGCTCTGTAGCCCTCCTTCATACCGAGAAGCTCGCCTATCTTCGAGTGAAGATACTTGACGTTATAGCCGTAGCCCTGCTGACCGAAGCCGCCGAAGCAGTTGAAGTCCTGTCTTATCTGAGAGGCGGTAACGCCCATTATCCTCGAAAGCTCGGCGCTCGATATGCGTCCCTTGCCCTCGCGGAGAAGCTCACCGAGATATCTGTGGTATCTCGGCAGACGGCGTATTACCGCTACCGATACGGGGTTTTTCTCCGCATCGGCTATTTTTTTATCAAAAGTTCCCTTTACCTTGTCTATACTTTCCATTTTAACTCCGGTTTATATATTTTTTCGATGAGATTCAGAATTCATAATGCAGAATGCATAATTCATAATGCAGAATGATTTTTCGCTTGATGCCGTGTCATTCCGAGTGAGGGACGCGGTGCGTAGTGAGATCCCGATGCACAGCATCCCTTACGGGTTCGACTCCGCTTCGCTCCGCTCAGGATGACAGTGCGGAAATCTACCTCTTCACTATCCGCCCGTTACTATAGAATCAAGCGCGGATGCGTTGAGTGAGCTATCGGCAAAATTGCCGTTTCTGTACTCGTAGTATCCCGCGGCGGCTATCATCGCGCCGTTATCACCGCAGAGCGATACGGGCGGTATAAATATTCTGACTCCGCGCCTCGCCGCAACCTCGGTGAGTCTTTTCCTTAAGTGCGAGTTTGCCGCAACGCCCCCCGCCATAACGAAATCGCACCCGGGGTTGGCTTCAAGCGCCGCGTCTATCTTCTGCGCAACCGCCTCGACCGCCTCATACGTGTATCTCGCGGCAAAGAGGGCGCGCGGTATCTCGGTTCCCTTCTGCTCGTATCTGTGGAGCAGGTTTATCGCGGCGGTCTTAAGTCCCGAGAAGGAGAAGTTAAGGCTGCCGTCACGCAGCGCGGGGCTCGGTAAGGTCATCTCACCGCTCTTATACGCCGCGCTCTTTCTATATTTAGAATAGAAGCTCTCAGGATCGCCCGTAGCCTCGATAAAGCCCTCGCGTGAGAGCTCGTCAAAGCCGCGTCCTGCGGGATAGGGTATACCTATCATTCTTCCTATCTTGTCAAAGGACTCGCCTATCGCATCGTCAAGCGTCGTGCCTATCATACGGATATCGGTGTAGCTTTCCATCTTGTATATCGCGGTATGTCCGCCCGAGGCGGCAAGAGCTACGAAGGGCGGCTTCGGCACGTCACCCTCCGAGAGGTATGCCGAGGCAATATGCCCCTTGATATGGTCAACCGCGACAAGCGGTATATTATTTGACACGGCAAGCGCCTTAGCGAAGTTCACGCCAACGAGAAGCGCGCCGATGAGCCCGGGATTTGCCGTCGTGCAAACGAGGTCTATATCCGAAAGAGCCATGCCCGCTACCTCGAGCGCCTCGTAGGTTATAGAGGATATCGACTCAATGTGAGCTCGGCTCGCGATCTCGGGAACGACACCGCCGTAAAGCCTATGTATATCCACCTGGCTCGCAATTATATTCGATTTTATTACGAAGCGGTCATCCGTAACGGAAACGACCGCCGCGCTCGTCTCATCGCATGAGCTTTCAAAAGCTAAAATATTCATTGGTTTTCCTTATAAATATGTAATAATGCTAAGAATTGTTTGCAAATATACTCCTATTCGGCGCAAAGCCTAAAGTCTTTGGTGCTTTGCACTCCGTTCGTCGATGACGAACCGCCGAGGAGCAATCTGCGCATCCGTCCTTGTGAGCGAGCTCCCAGATACGGATTTGCTTGATTATACTCCCTAGTTCACCAAATCCGCCGAGTGCGCTCTGAGCATAACCACGGCGTCGTCGACGGGATCGCGATAATAGTTTTTCCTCACGCCGACCTCGCGGAAGCCGTAGGAGCGGTAGAGGTTTCTCGCGGGGATATTCGCGCTTCTGACCTCGAGAAAGAGGGTTTCAAGTCCCCGTCCGCGCTCGCACTTGCAGGCGTAGTCAAGGAGCCTATACGCAATGCCGCGGCGGCGGTAGCCAACCCTTGTTGCAATACGGTATATCTCGCCCTCGGGCGCAATAACTCTGCCGAGAATATAGGCTACGACGCGTCCGTCAGAAACGGCGGAATAGCACATTCCCCCGGGCGTGCAGATATAGGAAAAGATGTCCCTCTCTTGCCACGGGTCGGGGAATATCTCACCTTCAAGCGCGGCAACGGCAGGCGCATCGTCGGGTATCATTCGTCTGATCTCCATTAAAGCTTACCGATAAGTCCCTTGAGGTATTCGCGGAAGGCTTCTGCAGTTTCCTCGTGCAGAAGTCCCTTGGTTACGTTTGCCATAAGGAAGCCGAGCTTCGAGCCCATATCGTAGCGATCACCCTCGAACTCAAGAGCGGATACGCCGCCCTCTCTTGCCATTTTTGCCATAGCGTCGGTAAGCTGATACTCACCGCCCGCGCCTGGCTCGAGATTGTCTATAATATCAAAGGCATCGGGGGTAAGAAGAACTCTGCCGAGTATCGAGAGGTTTGAGAACTCCTCTCCGGGCTTCGGCTTCTCTATCATATCCGAGCAGGCGTAAACGTTTTCTTCGCCGGGAAGGCTCTCAACCTTAAGAGAGCAATACTTCGTAAGCTGCTCCGCGGAAACGGGCTTCACACCGACGACGGGCTTGCCGTACTTCTCATATACGTCAATGAGCTGACGGCAGACGGGAGTCTTCGAGAAGATTATATCGTCGCCGTAAAGCACTACGAAGGGCTCGTCCCCAACGAAGGATCTCGCTCTGCCAACCGCGTGACCGAGTCCCTTTGCCTCCTTCTGACGAAGGAAATATATATTTGCCATATTGGCTATTCTTCTTATTCTGTCAGCCGCCTCGACTCTGCCCTTGCCCTCGAGCACGCTGATATATTCGGGAGAAAGGTCGAAGAAGTTCTCCATAGCCTCCTTATCTCTGTTGGTTACGATAAGGATATCGGTAATACCGCTGTTTACCGCCTCCTCGACGAGGTAGTATACCGCGGGGAGATCAACTATCGGAAGCATCTCCTTCGGTACTGCGTGAGATATCGGTAGCATTCTCGTTCCAAGTCCCGCCGCGGGAATAATAGCCTTTGTTACTTTTTTCATTTTTCTGTTTCTCCTTTTTCCTTATGTATTGGTATAATACGCCTTGCCTATCTCGCGAAGCACGCGTCTTGCCGCCTCGTCGATGCTTCTCGCGGGGACGGTGCAGCCTGCAGCCTTAACGTGGCCGCCGCCGCCGAACCTCGCGCAGATAGCCGCGACGTCGTGCTCGGTGCTTCTCAAGGATGCCTTGTACTCACCCTTGTCCGTTTCCTTTATAACGAAGGATATCTCAACGAAGGCAACCGAACGCACCACGTCTATCGCGGTCTCGAGATGCTCCATAAGAACGCCGAGATTCTCGCGCTCTCTGCGAGTCACGGTCGCATAGGCAACCTTGTCCTCAAATTCGGTATTGATCCTCTCTGCAATAAAGCCCTCTGCGCGTATCTGGCGCGGAGTCTTACTGTTGAAGAGTCTGTGGTTTATATCCGCGGAGTCAATACCCGTCTCAATAAGGGTAGCGCCGCGGCGCAGGGTTTCGGGGGTTGCGTTCGAGTATCTGAAGCAGCCCGTATCAGAGCTTATCGCCGCGTAGAGCGGATAGGCAAGTCCCAAGTCAAGCTCTATCTTGCCCATCTTCACGAGCTCCTCGACGACGAGCATAACTACCTCGCCCGCGCTCGACGCCCCGCCTATTATGAAATTATCCGCGAAGGGCGCGCCCACCTCGTGGTGGTCTATCATAAGAGCCGCCCTCGGACAAAAGTCGTATATCTCGCCTATCTGCTCCTTTGTGGGTATATCCACCGTTACCACCGTCGAGCTGTCATACTCATAGCGGTACGCCTCGCGGTAGGTCTTAAGCAGAAATTCAAGTCTCTCGGGAATGGGGTCGGAGCAAGCCCAGAGCGGCGCCTTGCCGAGCTTATGGAATATATACATAAGCGCCGCGGCACTTCCAACGGTATCACCGTCGGGGCGCACGTGCATAAGCACCAGGGGATGCTCGATCTCAAGTATTCTCTCGGCGCACTCCTTTGCGCTAAGAGCCTTATAATCAGCCATTTGTTTCTTCTTCCTTACTGTGAATTTCCTCGAGCAGTCTCGCTATTTTAGCGCCGTGCTCTATCGAGCCGTCCTTGATAAAGTTCAGCTCGGGCGTTATTCGAAGGTTGAGCGTTACCGCCAGGTGATGGCGGAGCATACCCGTGCATTTTTTGAGTCCGACGAGCGCCTCATCCGCATCGCCGATGCAGGAAAAGTATACGGCGGCGTACTTCAGGTCGGGCGCGACCTCTGCCCTCGTTATGCTTACGAAATTATTTATAACCTTCGGTTCTCTTACCTCGCCGAGAGCTATCGCAAGCTCCTCGGCTACGGCATCGTTTATTCTTCCGCGTCTGTATTTTGCCATTTTGTTTTTTCCTTTCGTTCCGTCTTTATATGTCCTGCGGAATTCCTTCCGCTCGTTTACTGTCTTTACATATCATCAACGCTTTGCGTTGTATATCATCGCGGCTCTGCCGTGTATATCATCAATTTCACAGAAATTGTATATCATCACGGCTCTGCCGTGTATATCATCAATTTCACAGAAATTGTATATCATCACGACTGTGTCGTGTATATCATCAACGCCTTGCGTTGTATATCATCAACGCCCTGCGTTGTATATACCCCTTACTCCTACGTGAGCCACACGGTCTTGCCACTGCCCTCGTTCTCTACCCTCTTTGCCATCTCACGAGCCGCAACTCTTGCCGAGTTTACAGTCGGTATGCCGAGTATACCTTCTATCTCGCGCTCGAAGTATGCGAAGTGCGTGCAGCCTAAGATGAGCGTATCCACATCGCAGCCCGAGAAAGGCTCGACAGCCTTTTTTATTATATTTCTTTGACTCTCGGTCAGATTTCCGTCGCACGCTCCGCTCTCAGCTAAGGTAACAAGCTCGGGCGCGGCGTGGCACAGCGCGTCGGGAATAAACCCCTGAAACGCGCCGCTGCGCTTAGTTGCCTCGGTTGAGATAACGCCTATCCTGCCGCCCCGACTCACGGACAGCGCGCGCCTTGCGACGGGAGCTATTATCGGGTAAGTGTCGCGGCGGTATTCCGCACCGAGCTTATCCCAGACCGTGCTCGCGGTACAGCAGGCGATAAGTATCTTATCCGCGCCGACAGACCTGAGTCTTTTAATATCGTTTTCTACGAGCCGAATAAGCTCGCCCTCGCTCCTCTCTCCGTAAGGAGCGTTTTCTTCATCAGCCAAAAAGGCTATATCAATATCACCTCGTAGACGTCTTAACTCGCGAAGGGCAAATCTGCCGCCCGCGCCACTGTCAAAAACGCCTATCAAGTGTCAAGCAAGAGCTTCTCAATAAAGCTCTCGAACGGTATACCGCACGCGTCAAGCATAGCCGAATAAAGACTGCTCTTCGTCATGCCCGGGAAGGTGTTCACCTCGTTGAAGTAAAGCTCACCGCCCGCGCTTAAAAAGAAGTCAAACCTCGCTATATGGCGCACCGAAAGCGCGCTCGCGAGAGAGTCGGTATACTCTCTTATCTTTATGGCTATGTCCTGCGGAATATCTGCCACCGTGTGAAGCGTGACGTTATCCGCATTAAAGTATTTCGTATCGTAATCGTAAAATCCCTCGCGCACGGAAATCTCCGCGGGATGAGCCACAATATGCGTTCCGCCTACATCAAAATAGGCGCACTCAAGCTCGCGCGGACGTATTAACGCGCGCTCGACGATAACCCTATCCGACACCGCGAATGCAAGCTCGAGAGAGCGCAAGAGCCCCTCGCCGTCCATAGCGCAAGACGCGCCGACGGAGCTTCCAAGTCCGCAAGGCTTGACGAACGCGGGATAACCTATGCGCCGCGCGACAGATGAAACCGCATCTAGGGTGCAGCCCTTCCCTCTCGTGAAGGTCATATAAGGAAGAGTCGGAACGCCTATACTATCTGCCACCGCCTTTGTATACGCCTTATCCGAGGTGAGCGCGCCCGAAAGAGTGTCCGCCCCGACGAATTTTATGCCTGCCGAGGCAAGCAACCCCTGCACGCGCCCGTCCTCACCGAAGTCCCCGTGAAGAAGCGGTACGGCAAGCTCCACGTGCATAATTTTACCGCGCGTAAAAAAGCCGCATTCCCCCGATAGCCTTATCGGAAAGGTAGGGGTAAGCTCATTATTATCAAGCTCATTTTTAATATCAGCTATATCCGAGATATCTCCCGAATATACGTAAAAATCACCGTTTTTGTCAATAAATATTGGCAAAATATCAAATCCGCACCTCATAGCGGCGGAAATGAAGTTTTCTGCGCCAAGCCTCGATACCGAGTGCTCGTAGCCCGCTCCGCCGAACAGCACGGCATATCTGCCGGAATGCGCCGTTTTGTCTTTCATATCAATCACCTCTAATAAAGAAGTGTATGAAAGTCTTCGTAAAACGGTTAAAGCTTGCGAAAGGAGAAAAATGAATATTAAAGACGTAGCGTTCTACGCTGTCATCCCTCGTTCAGAACGACACTGCGTCAAACAAAAAAACATTCCGCATTCTGCATTCTGTATTTTGCATTATGAATTATGCATTCGCATTGAGGCGAAAAGATTTTTAGGAGAAATTTCTGTTCTTCCGACCGAAGCAATAATGGTTATAGTAAGTCGAAATAGCATGATTTCACGCTATTTCGACACAATATCTATGATATTGTGCCAAATTTTTATAAAAATTTGGACTAAACCATTGCAATGAATGTAGATACAAAAAGCCACTTGGGGCTTTTTGTTCGGCTGATTTATCAGCCGCGAAAAGGCGAAAAAGCCTTTTCGACATTCTATAATCATTATAGCAACCTATTGCGAGCTAGTCGGAAAACGGGAATTTATACAAAAATATTAAAGCCTCAAGATTGCGACTCTGTCGTTGCCGCCCCCAATATCCTTTATTATCTCGCACCTCATACCGCACTCTCGGGCAATCTCAATCAGTATCTCGCCCTGGTCGTAGCCTATCTCGTAGGCTATGAAGCCGTCTTTTTCGATTTTTTCTTTGTATATGGGGGTTAAGCTTCTGTAAAAATCCGCGCCGTCATCACCGCCGACGAAGGCTAGCCTCGGCTCGTGGTATATCTCGGCTTCAAGCTCGCGGTATGCAGAGTCACTCACGTAGGGCGGGTTTGAAAGAACCGCGAAGAACTTCTCATCGGGTACCTCTGCCATCACGTCCATACGACGTATCTCGGCGCGCTCCGCGACACCGTTATGCGCGGCATTCCTCGCGGCAACAGCCAACGCCCCGTCGGATATATCGACAAGGAGAGCGCGAGTTCCCTCGGTATTTTTCAGAACGGATATACCCACGCAGCCACTACCCGTGCAAAGGTCTGCAAAGACAGCGCCGCGCCTTATATGCTTTACCGCGTAGTCCACGAGTATCTCGGTATCGGGGCGCGGAATAAGGCATTCCTCGCTGACGAAGTATTCCTCTCGGTAAAACCAGGTCTTACCTATTATATACTGCAATGGATAGCGCGCGGCGCGGCGCTCTATCGCGTATGCAAGCTCGGGTGAGTCGCACGCGGCGTCCCCCGAAATAAGATCGCCCAAAGTAAAGCCGCCGAAATGCATAAACACTTCACGCGCATCGTGGCGCGCCGAGTCTATACCCGCCTCGCTTAATTTTTTTATTGCCTCCGAGAGCTTCATTCGTCGCTCTCGGTCTTGCTTCCGTCAGAGTCGGACTTTATCGCATCCGCTATATCACCGTCTATCATAGGCATTTCGGTATTCTCGCCGCCCGCGCCCGAGAGAGGCATTAAGGGAAGCTCGCAAGACTCCGCGCCTGCGGCAGGCTCGACAGAAGAGACGGACTCAACCTCGCCTATCTCGGCGGAGGCAGCCTCGATATTCATATCGGTAGGCTCCGAGGCGTCTTCTCTTTGAGCTTCGGCGCTATTTTCGGCAGCATCGGTAAGCTCCCCGACAGAGTCGGCGTTTTCCTCTTCCTTGCCAGGCTCCCACTCGCGGTTATTATAGAACTCCATAAACTCGGGGAAATCGTCGCGAAGAGCGCACTTTGTGGAAACTATCGCCACCTCGAGCATATCAAGGGTGGGCTCCTTAGTCGTAAGCCTCTGCACCCAAAGACCGGGAGCGGAGAGCATTCTTACGAACACGTTATTATGCTTACCCGCATACATTATGAACTCATATCCGAGACCGACTATAAAGGGAAGGATAAGGAGTCTTATACCCGTATACTGCCACTTATTAAGCCCCGGGAATATTGCGTTCACACAAAGGCCCGCAACGATACCGAGAAGTATCATAAAGAACATAAAGCTCGTACCGCAACGGGGGTGGAAGCGTCTGTGCTTCATTGCGTTTTCGGGAGTCAGCTCCTCGCCCGCCTCAAAGCAGGCTATCGTCTTATGCTCCGCGCCGTGGTACATAAACGTACGCTTTATATCGGGCATAAACGCAACGAGCCAGAGGTAAAGCACGAAGATGCCCGCCTTCAGTACGCCCTCAATAACCTTCTGCCAAGCGCCAAGCTCGAAGCCCGCGTACCTGACGGTCAGGGAATTTATGAAATCCGCAACGAATATCGGTAAGAACATAAAGAGGAAGAGCGAGAGCGCAAGTCCGAGGACCACGCCGATAACCATAATAACGTCAACGAGTCCGACGCCGAAGTGCTTTTTCAGCCACTTCTCGACCTTTCCTTCCTCTTCTTCAATACCGAGCGCATCCGCAGACGCGTTAAGAGTTTTAACGCTCAAAACCATCATTTCAACGAAATTGATAATTCCGCGGAGTATCGGAATATTAAGTATCTTATGCTTCTTGCGTACCGATACGAACGTATCGTCGGTTACGACAAGACTTTTGTCTTCCTTACGGCAGGTCGTTACCGTTCTCGCGCCCGCCTTCATCATAACGCCCTCGAGTACCGCCTGACCGCCAACCTTACTGAGGCGTTCCTGCACGCAACCCTCGGCGCACTTTTTTTCTTTTTTCATATCCGGCCTTTCTGTGTATTGTTTCGATTTTTAACAATGTGGAAACTTTGTCACAGAATATTATAACATAAATAAATATAAAAATAAATACCTTTTACGAAAATTTAATATATTTTGTAAAAATTCACTTTTTACGGCGTTTTTATTGACTAAGCGACGAAAAAATGGTAAAATCGTTAAGAAGATATCGGCAAGCAAAGCTTCTCTTATCGGAGATACGAGCAAAAGGAGAAAAAAATGAAAAGATTATATAGACTTGAGCCGGCAACCTTTGCCAACATATGGGGCGGAAACAAGCTCCGCGCATTCGGCAAGAGCTCAGAGGCGGACAGAATAGGCGAAAGCTGGGAGCTTTCCTTCGTTACGGGCTCTGAGGCTAAGTGCGACGGGGTGAAAACCGCCGAGCTTTTCGATAAGAGCGCCTGGGGCGAGCGTGCCGCAAAATTCGACTTTTTCCCCACCCTCACGAAGTTCATCGACGCGAGAGAGAAGCTCTCCGTCCAGGTGCATCCATCGGATGCCTACGCCCTCGAAAACGAGGGACAGTACGGAAAGAGCGAGATGTGGTACGTCGTGTCTGCCGACGAGGGCGCGGGGCTCTATATGGGATTTAATAAAGAGTACACCCCGTGTGAGATAGAGGCGGCAATTGCCGACGGCAGCATTGAAAAGATGCTCGCGTTTAAAGAGGTCGCGGCAGGCGACGTATTCTTTATTCCCGCAGGCACGGTGCACGCTATCGGCGGCGGTGTTCTTATATACGAAATTCAGCAGAACAGTACCCTCACCTACCGCCTTTACGACTATATGAGGCGCGATAAGGACGGAAACTTGCGCGAGCTTCATATAGAAAAAGCTATGAAAGTTCTTAACACGGGGGTCTATCAACCCGAAGCTTTTGACAACGCCGACGAGGGCGGCAGACTTATCGGAAAATGCGAATACTTCATCGCAAGGGAATATGACGTAAACGCTCCCCTCACCTTGAAGACTACGAAGAAGAGCTTTCTCGCTCTTACGGTCATCTCGGGCGCGGGCTCTATCTTGGCGGGTGACTCCACCTATACCGCCTCAGCGGGCGATAGCTTCTTTGCCCCCGCAAACGAAGGTGAAATTCTCATCGTCGGCGATATGAAGCTTATCACGGTTGAAGTGTAAGCATCTCTCTACTTCACGCCGCGCAGTTCGCGGCATAATAGTTACCTCATTTCATTCGGTAAGAGAAAACAATCCAAGCCGCCGAGATTCCACCGCGGCACGGTGCTTTTTTCGTCCACTGTCATCCTGAGCGAAGTCGAAATCCGAGCATAGCGAGGATAATGATTATAGAATGTCGAAACGACTATTTTCGTTTCGACAAGCCGATTTTATCGGCTTTTGCATAATTAAATTTCAAAAAATTTAATTATGCTCTACATTCATTGCAATGGGTTAGTCCAAATTTTTATAAAAATTT
>JAFQPR010000004.1 GCA_017411605.1 Clostridia bacterium
AAGCGCTGCCGCATACTTTGGTATACTCATAGTCCAGCTTCCCGTATAGTCTTTACCGTCTACTGTTACGGTAGCTTTGAGAATAATATTTCTCGCGGCTTCCTTTGCGGGAAGTGATACCTCGATGCGATAATAAGAATTACCGTCATCTAAAGTAAATATTTCTTTGCATTCTACTACATTTCCGTCTACCGTAAAGGACTTGAGATAGTCCGCTACGGGAACGTAGATGTTGTATACAAGCTCCGAGCCGAGAGTTATACTCATCTTAGGCTTGAAGTCAAGATTTACCGCGGCGGCAGGCATAAGAGTATACGTTGCGACGGTCTCGCTATCCGCTATCTTAACGAACGTAAGCGTTCCTTCATTTACAGTGATGGCAGGAGCGGTAGAATCCATTAAAACAGTGAGGCATGTATAGCTTCCGTTCTCATCCTTGACAAATGTAACACTCGATGCGTTCTGTGCCTCGGTTACGAAATTGATATTATCAACAGACTTGCACTTTATTTCGCATCCGTTCACAGTTACCGTGCTTGAAATATAATTCTTGACGCTCGCATTGGGTGAAATGTTAAACAGGCTGATATCCGACACGGGAGCAACCGTTTCAAGATCTATTACGCAATCTGTAAGATTGAAGAAAAACGGAGCGATCTTTTCGTTTCCAACCCAAGCATTCTCTATGTTGCTTGTTCCATAATCAATAAGGAAGCTCGTTACATTGGCACCCTCACAAAGCCCCAAGGTCAGGTTTTCAAGATTAAACGTGAAAAGCTTTCCGTCTATCCCCTCGGTGCTGGTTCCTGTCCACATACTCAGCTTGAACATCGCCCCGTTGTACGTAAGCATTTTTCCGTTAATTATATTTATCGTGCTTGGGAATACCGTTCCCCAAGGCTTTGATGTTATGAAAAACAGAGGGTTAGCCTTTGCGGTGCTTGCCTGCGCCAGAGTATATCCGTTGAGATCAAGCGTTACCTCGCCTCTTATCTGCGCGATGTTCGCAAAAACCTCGTTAGACGCAAGTGTATAATCGCGCCTTGCCAATATCACCGCCGTCATCTGGCCCTTGTAGCCCGTTTCAGAGCTCCATACGTTGTCCTGTATACCGTTTTTAGCCGAATTGAATGCACCCGTGTTATTAGTGCCGATAAGCTTACCGAAGCCCTCGATCTGAGTGATATTACCATTTTTATCGTAGACTATAACAACGTAAGGATAATTGGTTTCATCCGAATATCTGTGAGGGATATATCCGTACTTATCAAGCACCGATTCGCCGAGCGTGTAGATGTTTAACGTGCTCTCCGTATTCGTAAGAGTAAAGGTAAGAGGCTTACCTCCGACACTGTCCAAAGTCTTTAAGTAGGACGGATATTCCTCTATAGTGGGAACAAGCAGCTTTGTGTATTCTCCCGTGTTTTCCGATCTTCCGAACTTAAGCGTTGAGCCGTAGGTGCCCGTCGACGATACGGTTATATAATCGTCCCAAAATCTTGATTTTATTATACCGCCGTTTACAGTTACTGTGTGACATATATACCGATGCAGGTTTGTAGTAGCATTGGGAGAAATATCAAATAATACAAAATTCTTAGCAGGTATGTTTTTGCTGATGTCTATCGTGCAATCATTTAGATTGGTAAAGAAAGGTGCTTTCGGTGTAGGATCATAATCACTGACACTTCCGGTATTCCAATATCCTGCCAAAAGACTTGTTGTAGTAGCTCCATCTGCCAAGCTGAACACTATGTCATTAAAATTGATAGTAAATATCTTTTCTTCTATTTTCTGATAAGGGCTTCCGCTTGGGGACATTTGAAGTAGCATAACGGGCTTTGAGAATGTTTCTATATTTCCGTTTATAACGTTTATCGTTGTCGGGAAAATATCAGCGTGACCGTCTGCCATTCCATCGATACCCCACCCTTTAGAGGAAAGTCTAAAAATAGGCTGAGCACCGCTTGCCGTTGACTGAGAAAGCTTATATCCATTAAGATCAAAGGTTATCTCGCCTCTTGCTTGTGCATAATTAGCATAATGCTCGGTTGCTTGGTAAGTATAATCACGTCTTTGGAATATAATTGCGCTTTTTTGTCCTTCATATCCGTTTTCCGCACTCCACTCATTGCTTGCAAGATAATTTTTAGCATAATTATAAGCCCCATATTTATTTGTTGCATTGAGTCCTATCGGCATTGAATATCCTTCAACTCCTTCAAGAACACCTGCGTTGAACTTGAAGAGAATGAACGGATAGTCCTCTATTGAAGCAAGAGTTGCGGGGATATCTCCGTACTTGGTCTTAAGGCAGGTAAGCTCATATATATCCTTTGATACCTCGTTTACCGTTTTGCTGCCCGTTTTGGCAAATATCAGGGAGCCGAGAATGCTCGTATCAGTAGCGGCGAAATCTTGCGCCGCAGGCGCCACTCCTGAGGGAAGCTCAAGGGTAGTATAGTGACCGTTATATTTTCCGAAGGTTACACTATCATTATCACCGACAGAATACAGTGAGCCCTTAGCGCAGGCATCATTAATGATTACTCCGCCGTTTATTCTAACAGTTTGAATTATGTTGCTAAGGCTCTCGCCGAAGCGGAAAAGATTAGCACCGCTTTTAGCATTAGAGGAAAGGTCAAAGGTGCAGCCGTTGAATTCCATATCAACATACATAGTTTTGGTAGCATCCGTATCACTCGTTGTATTGTTGGCAGAACCTGCGATAAGTACGCTTGCTGATGCTTTATTAAAGCCAAAATTAATGTTATTAAAAGTATAGCTGAAGGTTTTTTCGGAAGCGTAATACTGTGACCATACACCAAACGCAGTAATCACCTTTTCACTCATAGATATATTTCCGTTTTCGAAAATTATATTGGTGTCGCACATTTCGTTGGCGGCGTTATATCTTTTGCCTATACCGTTGAGCAAATGGTCGTCAGATCCCGTAGTTAAGGTATAACCGTTAAGATCTATCACCAGCGTTCCGCCCATCTGGCTCGTATTGTCAAACTTACCTGCGGTAAAGTTATCTATGAGAACAACCTCTACCTTAACGGCATTCTCCGCTTTACCCGCGAGAAGCTTATTGGCTTCTGTCATCGCGGTATTCCAATCGGAATAAGAAGCAAGGTATTTACCGTCGCGGAACATAGCGAGAGGGATTTTCGTTATGCCATCATCGGCATATAACTTATCCTTCGGTACAACTCCGTATGCGGTGGGAATGTCTCCGCTTGCGCTAAGTACCACATTAACGAATCTTTCTCCTATCGTTACCTGAGCATCGGCGGTATAATGCCAGGCATCCTGCTGCGCAAGACCCGTGGTATCAACCACGAATACGTTATCAAGAGCCGCCGCAACGTCAAGCTGCGCCTTACATACAACGTCGATATAAGCGGGCTGAGACGAGTTTGGGTTTCTTGTTATCTCGCCCATTACGAAGGGTAGCGCTGACTGATCGATACCCGTTACTACCGTAAGATCCGAGCGCATATCGTTGATAAGGTCGGTAAGAAGCTCATTGTATGCATTAGAAGGATTTTCACCCGCAGTCTCCGCTTCACCCTGCATCCACCATACGCCCTTAATTACGGGAGTATAGCCGTCTGCCTCAAGCATTTCAAGACCGTGTGATACGGTTTCAAGGAACCAAGTGTACATATGTCCGCACTTGTTACCGTCTGTGGAAATATTATGATTCTTTATGTACGTGGGGGATGTCCAGGTTCCCCGTGTAAGGGATACTTCGGCTGTGCTGTTATAAATACTCGTTCCACCCCAGGCACACTTGATAACGGCATTCATTTTACCATTGTCTGCAAGAGCGGAAGCAATACCGATCTCAGCGCCCGAGCGTGCGGAAGTACTTGAATTGTAGCCGCTGTTCTGACCGAGTCCTACCTTTACGGGAACGAATTCAAGCGGAGGCTTATTATCATCTCCGTCCCAATGCTCACCCTCTCCGTAGTAAAGCACGTTATCGAATCCGTTCGTAAAGCGCTCGTCGCTCAGCGAAAGACCTTCACCGTAGCCGACGGCATTTGACTGTCCCGCTATAAGGTATACGTCTATTTGCCCCTTGGACTCCACTGAAGTCTCGCTTGCAAATGCCGCAACCGAAATAATAGCAAGGATTAGTGTTGAAATCATTATAAATATCAACAGTTTACTTTTACTTAAGTTTTTTGCCATATTTATTCTCCTTTTATATTTTTAGTACAGATATAAGGAGACGAAAACTTCGAACCCCTCACCTCGTCAGCCTTATTTTATCACAAAGGTATTGACTTTTTACTGCAAATACTGTACAATTACGGTTAAATACTGCTGTATCAGGAGATAAATCATATGCCTGAAATACAAAAATTCAATTTCAGTACGGAAAACAAAGTACGTTCGGCACTGAAAACAGAAATAATCAACGTTGGAATTCATATACATCAATTTGCGGAAATTTTATATATTATAGACGGGGAGTTAACCGTAAAGCACGATGGAATTCAGGAAACCGCGAGGAGTGGAGATATAATTGCGATAATGCCTTATCAGGAGCACGGACTTTATTCCAATGAGAATTGTAAGGTCCAGCTTTGGATAACCCTTTTTTCCGAGGATTTTATGACGGATATAATATATCATGAAAACGCGTCCCTCGGGTATAAAAACGTGGTCTTCAAGACTTCGCCTGAATTGAAGTCGCTCATAGAGGCGAAAATGTTTGATACGGGTGATCAAATTATCGAGCCTGATTTCGAATTGATTATTAATTTAAAATCGCTGATTTACACAACGTTTTTGGAGTATTTCAAAAATATACCGCCGATTTCGCAATCGGAAGCTGCGCTTCAAAACAAAATAGTATCATCCGATCCCGTAACCAAAACCGTGAAGTATCTGCGAATAAATTTCCGTAATGACATTTCAATTGAGGATTGCGCAAAGGAAATAGGATACAGTGCGAGCCATATCTCCCACTGCTTACAAAAGAACTTTCATATGACCTTTTTGCAACTACGCGATAATATGCGCATAAATTATGCCAAGTATCTGCTTAAATTTAAACGTATAAGCGTTTATATGGTTGGAATTGAATGCGGCTTCAACTGCGAATCAACCTTTGAAAGAGTTTTTAAAAAGTATACTCGGATGACCACGAGGCAATATAGAAAAAGATATATGAAATAGAGGCGCTGTAAAGCACCGTGAATATTAAAATAGGCTGAGCCATTCGCTTAATTTAAAAGCTTTTGGCTCAGCCTACCTTTATTTTTATTTGATTAACCTAAATCGAAATCCCAGATTCCGTCATTATCTTCCTTCGGTGTTGTTTCTGTACCCGGTGAGGTAGTGATGATATCTTCATTTTCAAGCTTGATCACTTCAAGCTCGGGAGCTATATAACTCATAACCACTAATTCATTCTTTTCATTCTGCATTCTGCATTTTGAATTCTGCATTAATCACTCCTCCTTTCAGTTTTCAACAACCGATTCTCTATACGCTCTCGC
>JAFQPR010000026.1 GCA_017411605.1 Clostridia bacterium
CTTTCCGGATGCTCCGGATGCCTGCGTATACACTACGTTAAAGAGTGCTTTTCCGTTATGGATAAGCAGAAGCTTGCCTTCCTCTTCTTTTGGAAGATCGTTTTCATCTCCATTGCCGTCTCCGTTATTATCTCCGCCGAGACCCGGAATATACTGGGCAAGTATATCACAGGAAGCCAGCGCAAACAACGTTACGAGAGCCAAGACAAGAAGCAAAATTCTTACAAAATTTTTCTTCATTTTTTCCTCCTTTTTTGAGCCGCGCTCATATTTTCGCGTATATATTATAGCAAACACAAATTTTCCAGTCAAGTAACTATTTGTAAATTCGTAGGAACACACAAAAGGAAACATTCTTTATTGTTTATATTGCTAATATAAAAAGCGCACGTACATATTAGAGAAATAATTTGTACATACGCTTTTCATTTTTTATTCAAATTTAACTTCAGATATCCTTCTGAACACGTTTCTTTAATACTGCCCCAAGTATGTAAAGAACGATAGATCCGACAATACAAACGGAGCTGACAATAATAACAGACACCCAGCTTACTTCCCCAAGATTTGCGAATGTGAATTCTCCGCTCTCGGCATTTTGAAGATGCGGAGCTATGATTATTGTATCAACGCTTGCCGCAAGCAAAAGCAAGAAGCTCGCAATATGGGGCAAAACTTCACACGCAACGTCACTTTTCGTGTTGCATGCCCCATAAGATGGAGCAAATCTCGTAGGAACATGCTTTGAAAAGTCGATAACCTCTCCTATCCACAAGCCGACAAGCACCGAGATGATAGTTTCGGGTATCATATACGTAGCGTTATAACCTATCGAATAAATAAGCGCAGCTTCGGTCGGAATGGATAATCCTGCCCATACGGTTGCGCCGCCAATCGTATGGCTGAGAAAACGCAAAATGCACACTAACCCCATACCCGTTGCAATTTCTATCTTTTGTTTTGTGGGTGGGAGAAGTTTTTTCAATCCTATTCTGTTTCTGAAAATACCACCAATTCCGACAACGGTAAAGGCAACAATATAATCAAGCAGCATAACCGCTATTACCGATTGCCAGGTAGTAAAATAAGAAAGGTTATTTAGTCCGAGAAGCTGCTGTATCACCGAATAAACAACTCCGGATAAAAGACCGATGCCAACACCGTGGCGGTACGATACGATAAGTATCGGAAGCATCGACGCAAGAGTTACAGAGCCTCCATACGGCATTTCAACTACCTTAAACAGGCTCAGCACCGTGGCTAAAGCTATCATAACGGACGCTTCAACCATTTGTTTTGTTAGATTTTTGTTTTTCATAGTTTCCTCCTCAAGAAAAAATCGCCACACAGAAAATATCCGTGTGGCAAAATCAACCGAGAGAGTTAACTCTTGTATATTTTGGTCAAATATCTTCCTACGACGGCATTATCCGTATCAGGTTAAAGGGTTTGCGACGTATCGCATCTCAGCAAAAGCACCCCTGATATATTCTGTTTTGGCGAACCGCATAAAATTTACGGTCAAATGAATTCTAGCACAAACTTTTCCGTTTGTCAACACATTTTCAAAAAAATTCGAAATCAAAAACCGACACCGATAATCACGCCATAATTTCACACGTACACCATATAAAAAGCGATATCAAGAATTAAACTTCTTGCATTATAAGCAAAGTTCCGCTTTTCACGGATATTTCAGCTTTTCGGTTATCAATGAATGAATTTGACACGCCCAGAGGCCGAGAAGCCATCAGAGTAATATTTTCAGCCTGATATTTAAGTCCCTTGATGCTCACCCCGTGCGCATCACCGCCAAAGGCAAACACGGAAATCCCCCGTCCCGCCTCGGAAGAAAGGATAATCCTTTCGTTTTTGATAACAAAAATTTTTATACCGTTGCCAAAGAGATATGCGCGATTTTTATCGTTAATTATCTCATTTAGCAAACAATAGTTTGCAAACGTGTGGTCTTCTCTACCACCAACACCACCGTAAAGATGGAATTCAAGGCATCCGCGAGATGCACCGATCTTATAAGCAAGATACATATCCGTCTCATCCTTTTCGACGGGATGCCTTATTATTTCAACGGATAGATCATTTGGCAAGTCATCTAACGAATCAAAATCTCCAATCAAAACGTCAGGTTTTATTCCTGCTTTCAAAAGATGAGTATACCCTCCATCGGCAGCTATAATAAGGTCACCATTTTTAACACGGATAGGGGCATAGAGATCTCCCGCGCCGACAATAACACATCTTTTCATCATTTTTCCGAAAGATCGAGCATCTCATCAACGGCGCGCATTACGCCGAGCTTACCGTACTCGTAAGTGAGTCCGCCCTGCATATAAGCGGTGAAAGGATAAACAAGAGGACCGTCGCAGCTGAGCTCATTCGTAGCTCCCGTCACAAACGTACCCGCAGCCATAATCTCAGGATGAGGATATCCCGGCATTTCTCCGGGCTCGGGAATACAATACGATTCAACAGGAGAGCCCATCTGAATTCCCTTGCAGAATTTTATAAGCTTATCCGCCGAATAAAGATTCATCGTCTGAACTATGTCGGTTCTCTTTTCATCATACTTCGGGTCAACGTCCGCAAATCCGACAAGCTCAAGAAGTCTTGCGGCAAAAGCCATTGATTTTAACGTCGAAGCTACGCACGAGGGAGCCATAAAGAATCCTTTATAAAAAGATGCGAGCTGATTGAAGTTAGCGCCGAGGTCCTTACCTACGCAAGGCGCGGTAAGCCTTTCCGCGATATCCTCGATAACATCGCGTCTACCCACGCAGTATCCGCCGCTGACAGCAAAGCCGGCGCCGAGATTCTTCATCATAGAGCCAACGAATACGTCTGCGCCAACGTCGGTAGGTTCTCTATCCTCGGTAAATTCACCGTAGCAATTATCTACCATTATGATAGTTTCGGCGCATGCCTCCTTAACAACCCTGATAGCCTCGGCAATTTTATCTATCGTCAAACTCTTTCTTTGCGAATAACCGCGGCTTCTTTGTATCGCAGCAACCTTAATATCGCCGCGAGCTACTCTTTTGCGTATAGCCTCGAGATCAAATTCATTTCCCAAAAGGTCGATCTCTTCATATTTTACACCGCATTTTATAAGAGAGTTTCTGCTGTCTCCCGCCGTTCCGATAACGCTTTTCAGAGTATCGTAAGGCTCGCCCGATATATAAAGGAGCGTTTCTCCGTGCTTAAGAAGTCCACCGAGGGTCACAGCAAGGGCGTGAGTTCCCGACATAAGCTGAGGTCTTACGAGCGCATCCTCAGCGCCAAAAACGCGAGCGTATATTTCTTCAAGCTTATCCCTGCCCGAATCGGTATATCCGTAGCCTGTTATTTCAATAAAATCAGCAGTTGATACTCTGCATTCCTGAAAGGCTGTAAGTATCTTTGCCGAGCAAAGAAGAGAATTTTCCTCTATTTTTTTGAAGACGTCGCAAAGATCGCGTTCCGCCTGCTCCGCCATTCTTGCGGTATACTCACTTATTTTATATCCGTAATACATTTTTTTACACTCTTTTCTGTACCGTAATCTTTATTTTTTACCATTTTAAAAGGGTTTTCGCTATTTTTGCTTTGACAATTACTTTGGGTTTGTTATACTTACCGTCACATTTCAAAGCATTTTCAAAACACTTTCTATCGTTTAACGAGCTTGAGTTAAATGAACCCATAAAAATACAATTTTTACTCTGTTTTAGTGTACCATAATCTTTATTTTCTTATATTTTATCGAGAATTTCAAGCAATTCATCAAAATTTCTTGCAGAATGCTCGGGTTTTATATCCGTATAAGTAAATTCACGTCCGTTTGTATAATGACAGGTGTGTATTCCCGCGTTCATTCCGCCAAGGATATCCGAGGTAAGGCTATCACCGACTATCAAGGTTTCTTCTCTTACGGCATCTTTCATCAAAGCGAAGCATGCGTCAAAAAAATCAGATGACGGCTTATGCGCGCCCATACGCTCCGAAATGAATATCCCGTCAAAATACTTAGCTATACCGCTTTTCTTTATTCTTCTGTCCTGTACGAAAGCTGTTCCGTTTGACGCTATGTATAAGCGGTATTTACCCGAAAGACAGCGAAGCAGCTCCTCTGCGCCTTCTATAAAATAAGCGCCCTCCGAAAGCCTGATTTCGTAATACGCCTGAACCGCTTTTGCAGACACCTTTTCACCCACAGAGTCGAAAAAAAGCTCGAAGCGCTTTGTTAAAACGTCATCACGTTTCATCTCGCCCCGCTCAAGCGCTTCCCAACAAGCGCGGTTAAACGAACGGTATCTTGCAATAACATCATCGTTAACGTTGACACCAAAATGGGATAGAGTATCCGTTATAGCTTCCCTTTCCCCTTTATGAAAATCCAATATAGTGTCATCCAAATCGAGAAAAATATTTTTAATCATACAAGCTCCATATAATTTTGAACTTCAATAGTTTAACACAAAACTTGCTTTAAATCAATATATATTTTAAATATAGGCTTAAAAAAACAATAAAACTTGCTATTTACGTTAAATTATGCTATACTGTAAAAGGTTTTACGATAGATAATCGGTCTATAACAGTCAAAACGCAAAAAACACGAGAAAATAACAGAAGGGGTATCTAAAATATGAATCCTTTATTTTCAGAATTTAAAAGAAAATTTTCCGTTTCCATGTATAAGAATATGCAAATTCCTCTCGGTGAGATGAATTTCCTCAAGGATTTCGTTAACGACACCAGAGGTGATCTTTATCCCGTCTTTGAAAAAAGCGCGGACTGCAAGGAGCGCGTAGGCGAAAACCGTTTTTACGTCGAAGGCGGCTCTACGGAGCGTGTATTCTGCCAATTCTTTCCTTTTGCTACATATGAACTGATCGCAGACAAGGTTGACGGCGAGGTGGGCTTTGCGTTCCGTATACCCGGAGCCTCCGCCATCGTCACTGTAAAAAGAGATACAAACGCCACTTCTCTCACATACAAGTGCGGCGAGCATACCGAGAGCTTTGATCTCCCTCGCGACTTCGCCGAAAATTCACCTTGGCTCGTTACCTGCCGCCCGGGATTCTTCGATATTTACTACAGAGTGAACGGCGGCGCAATCTACTATCTGACGATAGACGAGCCCGAGTTTGCCGAGTCAAACCGCTACGCGACCTTCAAGGACGGAAACGTTTCTCTTATCGCATCCGGTAAGATAACCGTTTCAAAGGTCACCTCAGCTCTCGATAACGGTGTTTCAATAGCGGACTTCCGCGCTGTAAAATACGAAGATGGAACGCCCATTCACGAAAACGGAAAGGTGTATTTCACGGCATCTATCCGCACCCACGCAGGCAACTATCAGTCCATCTTCTCGTGGGTTCCCGGTACTATGCAATTCGAGATGACGGGCATACTCTTCTTCGATCACGGAGACGGCTTCTGGAGAGGATATATAGCATCATCAATTCTCTACCACAGAGAGAAAAAGGAATGGTACGTTTGGGTAAGCTCATTTGAGCACGACCATATTCTCGCCTACGGCTCATTCAAGGGTGATCCCAGATTCGGTATCGGTGTGGCTGACGTAAAGATTATGGACAGAGCAACCGAGGATAACAAGATGACCGATTTCATCGGATTTTTCCGCGATGAGGACCCTGACCTTATTTATGATGAAGAAACGAACCGCTGGCTTCTGGCTATCTGCCGCATTGACCCCGAGATAAAAAAATACCGTTACGTCTTCTTTGAATCCGACGATCCGTTCAAGAATTTCCGTTGCATAGGATGCGGCGTTCAGGAGGAATCGAGCGAAACGGGAGGCTCCTTCCTCCGCGTTAACGGAGAGCTTCACTTCGTATGCGGTAACACCTTTGACAGACGCTCGGAATACCGCATTTACAGCAAAGACGGAATGAAGCTTGCAAAATTTCGTTATCCCGACGGCGGCTTCCGCGGCTGGGGCTGCGTTATGCCCTTGACTCTCGGCGCAAGAACACGTTATTTCTGGCTCACTTTCGACCGTCACAACGGTAGTTCGTACAATTGGAGCTACGGAAACGTTTACTGCTTCGAAGCCGAAGAATATAATTAAAGTAAATAATTATTTATATATAAGAGCTAATAGCATTAAAATGTCAATCATAAATAGTCAAGATAAACTCAAAAAAATAAGCATTATACTAAGTAAAAAAGCGAAGATGCTGATTGCATCTTCGCTTTTTTGGATATTCAAACAGACAAATCTGTTTTCGTTCAGAAAACGTTTTTGCGTTTAATATTACAGCACAAATCAACCGAGCATTGCTCTGTCGCTTGAAAATTCGTCACCGCTCGCACGGCTGAACAGAGCAAGAAGGTCCTCAACCGTAAGCTTCGATTTTTCCTCACCGCTGACGTCAACGACTATTCTGCCCTCGTGCATCATTATAAGGCGATTGCCGTATCTGATAGCATCACGCATATTGTGAGTTATCATAATAGTCGTCAGCTTGCTCTCATTAACTATCTTTTCGGTAATCTCAAGAACTTTAGCGGCAGTTTTTGGGTCGAGCGCTGCGGTGTGCTCATCAAGAAGAAGCAGCTTAGGCTCCTTGAGCGTTGCCATAAGTAAGGTTACAGCCTGACGCTGTCCGCCCGAAAGAAGTCCAACCTTCGAGGAAAGTCTATCCTCAAGTCCAAGCTCAAGCTTAGCAAGGACAGGCTTATAGCTCTCTCTTTCCTTCTTGGGAAGTCCCCATACGAGTCTGCGTCTTGTTCCTCTTCTCGCAGCTATCGAAAGGTTTTCAGCGATTTCCATATCGGGAGCTGTTCCCTTCATGGGGTCCTGGAAAACTCGTCCGAGATACTTTGCCCTTTTGTATTCGGGCATATGAGTTACGTCAACACCGTCAATCTCGATAGTTCCGAAATCGGGATTGAATACGCCCGAGATCGCGTTGAGCATCGTGCTCTTTCCCGCGCCGTTTCCGCCGATTACGGTAACGAAATCACCGTCATTAAGAGTCAAATTTAAGCCGTTAAGAGCTTTTTTCGCATTGACCGTGCCGGGATTGAAGGTTTTGTGGAGATTTGTTATCTTAAGCATTTTCACTAACCTCCTCAGTGTTTTTCTTTTCCTGCGCAGTCTTTGCATCCTCAAAAATCTTCTGCTTGGTGAAATACTTTTTCTTGAGATACGGAAGCGCCAAGAAGCCTGCAACAACAAGCGCGGAAAGCATCTTGAGAAGGTCCGTATCAAGACCGAGCCAGATTACGAACGTATAGACGAGGTAATAAATTATACCGCCGCCGACAACGCCTATAAGAGATACGACGAAGTTCGGCTTTATTTTAAGAGAGATAGAAAGACCGATAATTATAGCGGCAAGACCAATAACAATTGCTCCGCGTCCCATATTTATATCGGCAAATCCCTGATACTGGGCGAGAAGCGCGCCCGAAAGAGCGATAATTCCGTTCGAGATAGCAAGTCCGAGAACCTTATTGAAATCAACGTTGATTCCCTGCGCGCGGCTCATATGCTCGTTATCGCCCGTGGATTTAAGCGAGAATCCAACCTCGGTGAAGAAGAACAGATAAAGACCTACGATAATTATCGCGCAGAACAGAAGCGCAACGAGAATAGATCCCACGCTATCCATAGACGAAAGAAGAACGTCATATTTTCTTGCGCTTATAGAAAGGTTAGCCTTTCCGAGTATTTTAAGGTTTATCGACCATAGCATAAGCTGGGTAAGTATACCCGCGAGTATTGCCGGAATACCCATAGCCGTGTGGAAAAGTCCCGTTACAATTCCTGCAACCGCACCTGCGGCAAAGGCTGCCAGAAGGCACAGGTAAATATTTATACCATGCGTCAGCATTACCGCAAAAACGCAAGCGCCGGTACATATAGAACCGTCAACGGTAAGATCCGCAATATCAAGTATTTTATAAGAAATGTAGAGTCCTATTGCAAACAGTCCCCAAATAAGTCCCTGCGCTACAGCACCGGGAATAGCGTTTAAAAAGCCCATTTTTACTCCAAATTAAAGTGTTTTTTATTATTCTGCTTCAGTACCTGCGATCACAACGTAACCCGCAGCCTTGAGAGCCTCAACGTCAATACCGAGATTGATGCAAGCCTTCTCATTGTATTTCTTAACGGCAGCATCGTCGTACTGAATAGCAAGCGTGGTGATATCGGTTTTGCCGAGAAGAACCTTCGCAGCCATCTCACCGGTTACCCTACCGATATTGTAGTAGCTGATAGCAAGAGTAGCATAACCGCATCCTGTGCAGGTAGCCTCTTCACCCGCAAATACGGGAACCTTCTTAGGCTCACAGACGTTATTAATAATAGAAGTATTGGAAGCGGCAACGTTATCGGTAGGAACGTAAATAGCATCTACCGAATTCGCAGCGTTTGCGGCGATAGTCTGAAGGTCGTTAGAATCGGTGAACTTATAATCCTGGCAGATATAACCCTTACCCTCAAGATATGCCTTTACACAGTCTACCTGATACTGAGAGTTAGGCTCAGCGGAGCAGTAAAGAAGACCGATCTTCGCGCTGGACTCAAGACCGAGAGTATCAATCATCATCTGAGCCTGAGAATCAAGGTCAGCAAGGTCGGAGGTTCCGGAAACGTTTCCGCCAACAACACCGTCGAAGTTCTCTATCTCAAGAGCCACGCCGTACTCGGTGATGGAAGTACCGAGAACGGGGATAGTTACGGTAGCATTTGCAGCTGCCTGGAGAGCAACGGTTGCGTTTGCCATAATAAGGTCAACGTCCTCAGCAACAAAGCTGTTTACGATAGTAGTACAAGTATTGGAATCGCCTGCGGCATTCTGCTCTTTGAATTCAACCGTTCTGCCTTCTGCAGCAAGAGCGGCGGTAAGAGCGTCCTTGAATCCCTTGGTTGCAGAGTCAAGAGCATCGTGAGTTATGAGCTGGCAAATGCCGACTACATACTTTTCTTTGTCGGGATTAATTTTTATCTCGGATTTCTTATCCTTGCAGGATGCAAGAGCAAAGCAAGTTCCGAGGCAAAGAGCCAAGGCGAGAATAAGTGATACGATTTTTTTCATTTTTGTTTCCTCCAAAAAATGTTTTTTGATTTATAATCTGCACATCTTACCTTAGCTGGTACCAACACAACTTTAACGTTTTACATTGGTTTTCAGCTAACCGATAAGGTGATGTAAATTAACAAATTAATATATAAGAAAAGGATACTTTAAACGGATAAAATATACCACAAAAAAGAAAAAGCCCCGTTCCTTCTCAAAAGAAAGATACAGGGACAGCAATATATAATTACCGTGTTACCACTCTGCTTCGCTTATACCTCGCGGTAAAAGCCTCATCGGGTGCAATCACACCCTCGGCGATATAACGGTCGCTCCCGGTCAAACCTAATCACTCCATTCACTTGGAATTTTCAGCTCACAGCTCACGAAATGAATTCGCCTCGGTCTTAACACTGCCTCGCACCAAACGGCAGCTCTCTGAAGATAAAACGTAAGGGTACTACTTTTCGCTCAAGCGCTTTTTCCTATGATATTGCATATTTTAGCAAATGATTTTCGTTTTGTCAAGCATTTTTTGAAAATTTATTCATTTTTTTGAATATTTCCGTTTTTGAGCTCGGTTAAGCAACCTTTGTGTTATGCATATATACTGCATAAATAGCGTATTTTTGCCTTTTCGCGAAAAAGATATAAAAAATTCTTGACCGAAAAGACGATATGTGGTAAACTAAGTATATTATAGATAAATGAAGGAAGTCGCAAGAGGTAATTATGAAGGCATACGAAAGACTTTTAAAATACGTTAAGATCTGCACGCAGAGCTCCGAAGAAAGCGGGCTTCATCCAAGCACCGACTCTCAGTTCAAGCTAGCCGAAATGCTTAAGGACGAGCTTATCGCGCTGGGTTGCACGGACGTTAGACTTGACAGCTCATGCTATTTATACGCAAAGCTCCCCGCAACGAAGGGATACGAAGCAAAACCAAAAATCGGTTTCATAGCGCATATGGATACCGCTCCCGATTTTTGCGGAGATGGCGTCGAGCCGATAATTCACGAAAACTACAACGGAGAAAAGATCACGCTTTCCGACAGTGGACGAGCTCTTGATCCCGAGCAGTTCCCTCACCTCAGATCTCTTGCGGGAAGAACTCTTATTACCACGAACGGAAAAACACTTCTCGGAGCAGATGACAAGGCGGGAATTGCAGAAATTCTAACCCTTATCGAGAGGCTTAAGAGTGAAAATATTCCTCACGGGTGCATACTTATCGCATTTACGCCCGACGAGGAGATCGGCGAGGGCGCTGACGGTTTTGACGTTCCCGCCTTTGGCGCAGACTTTGCATACACGGTTGACGGCGGCCCCGAGGGCTCGCTCGAATACGAAAACTTCAACGCGGCAAGCGCAAAATTCGAGGTTAATGGCTTCAACGTTCATCCCGGCTCGGCAAAAAATACTATGGTCAACGCCGCGCTCGTTGCAATGGAGATAAATTCTCACCTTCCAACGCTCGAAACCCCCACGCACACTGACGGTTATGAGGGCTTCTACCACCTGACCGATATGAGCGGCTCGGTTGAAAAGGCTACTCTCTACTATATTGTAAGAGATCACAGCGCAGAGCTTTTCGATGCAAGAATAAAAACTCTTCTTCATATAGAGAAGATTATGAACGAAAAATACGGCGATGGTACGGTCAAGCTTGAGGTAAAAGAAAGCTACCGCAATATGAAGGAAAAAATTCTGCCTCATATGCACCTTGTCGATAACGCGATAAAGGCAACCGAAATGGCGGGACTCACCGCATCAATTGAGCCTATCAGAGGAGGAACCGACGGCGCGCGCCTATCGTTTATGGGGCTTCCCTGCCCTAACCTTGGAACGGGCGGATACGCATTTCACGGTCCGTTCGAGCATATCACTGCAGAAGGAATGGATATTGCAACAAGCATACTCATAAATATAGTTAAACTTTATTCCAAATAACAAATAATATGATAAATATTCAATTATTTGAAAACTTTTGTTTACATTATTCCCATTTTAGCGGAGATAAAATATGAATATAATCATCATTGGAAGCGGAACGGTTGGTTCAGCCATCTGTTCTCAGCTTGTAAAAGAAGGGCATGACGTCACCGTTATCGACTCTGACGAAAAGAGCCTATCTGAAATATCGAACACATATGACGTAACCGGAATTCTGGGTAACGGAGCGGACATAAGCTTGCTTAGCGATGCGGGTGTAGAAAATGCAGATCTTCTCGTAGCTGTTGCTGCTATGGATGAGATAAATATGCTTTGCTGCTACGCTGCTAAAAAGCTGGGCGCATCCTATACCGTAGCGAGAATCAGAAATCCGGAGTATATTCCCTTTATGAATCTTATGAAATCCGATGCGAATCTCTCGATGACTATAAATCCCGAGTACGCAACCGCTAAGGAAATCGTGAGAAATCTCAAATTTCCCGGCGCTACAAAGGTTGATACCTTCTGCGACGGCATGGTCGAGATGGCTGAATTCACGGTCACAAAAAATTCCCCGATATGCGATCTTTCACTTCTTGATCTCAGAGAAAAATTAAACATTAAATTCCTTGTTTGCGGAGTTCTTCGCGGTGATAAAGCTTATATACCCTCGGGTACATTCGTGCTCAAGGAGGGGGACTCAATTTGCATTACCGCATCAGAGGAAGAGCTTGTCAAATTCTTCAGGCTTCTCGGCGGGAAACGCAAGAAAGCAAAGCATTTAATTATCACGGGGGCGGGCAGAACGACTTATTACCTTGCGAAGCTTCTGGGTAAATCCATAGCAAACGCCACGATAATTGAAAGAGACGAGGCTCGATGCGAGGAGCTGAGCGCGGAGTATAACATCAGCGTAACTCACGGTGACAGTACGAGTCAGGAGCTTCTGCTCGAGGAAGGAATCGAGAGCTGCGACGCGTTTCTTGCCCTTTCCGACGTTGACGAGGAGAACGCAATCGTTTCAATGTACGCAAAGAAGATGGGCGTTCCGCAAATCATAACTATGATAAGATCTCTTTCGTATATTAACTTCTTCAAGGATGCGGGTATAGATTCCATCGTTTCCCCGAAATCATCAACGGTTGACTACATTCTCCGTTTTGTCAGGGGTATGGCGGATGCTCAGGATTCCGAAATCGAATCTCTGCATACCGTTCTCGACGGCAAGATCGAAGCTCTTGAATTTGTCATTAAGGAAAGGATCGACGGTCTTACGGAAACACCTATCTCAAAAATCAAAAGAATTCCAAATTCTCTCATTGCTTGTATCGCAAGAGGTGAGGATATCATAATTCCTTCGGGTAATGATATTATAAAAATCGGTGACCGCGTTATCGTTCTCGCCACAGGTTCAATAAACAATATTAAGGATATTTTAAACTGATGAATTATAAGATGCTGGGCAGATTTTTGGGTCTGGTGCTTCTTATAGAAGCAGGACTCCTTATTTTCCCTATGCTTGTCGCTTTGATATATAACGAGTCGGCAACCCCTTTCCTTATTACCATAGGGATACTCGCTGTAGTTTCTTTGCCTACAAGATTTATAAAACCAAAAAACAAACGTTTTTACGCCAAGGACGGTTTCATTTGCGTTGCGCTGAGCTGGATACTGCTTTCGGCATTCGGAGCTTTGCCCTTCGTTTTAAGCGGAGCAATAACGAATTATATCGACGCGTTCTTTGAAACCGTATCGGGCTTTACAACCACGGGCGCATCCATTATCCCCGCAGGCGGAATCGAGGCCTTGCCGAAGGGCGTGCTTTTCTGGCGCAGCTTTACGCATTGGATAGGCGGTATGGGAATACTCGTATTTATGCTTGCCATAATACCCAATGCGGAAGGAAACGTAATTTTCCTTATGCGCGCAGAGGTACCCGGCCCTCAAAAGGGTAAGCTCGTTCCAAAGCTGAAGGACAGCTCGCTTATACTTTACGTAATATACCTCGCCTTAACACTCCTTCAGGTAGCAGCTCTCCTTTGCACCGGAATGCCGATCTACGATTGCCTGATCAACGCCTTCGGAACTATGGGAACGGGAGGTTTCTCTGTTCTCAACGACTCTATTGCCGGTTATAATAATCCTGCCGCAGAAATAATAATTGCAATATTCCTTATAATCGCAGGTACAAACTATAATATTTTCTTCTATATTCTTATAAAAAAATTTCGAGCTATTTCAAAGAATGAAGAATTAAAGCTTTATCTCAGTATAGTATTTATTTCAACGCTTCTTATATCGGTCAATATTTTCAACTCCGCAGCTCTTTTGTATGACTCATTCGGGCACGCATTGAGAGATGCGCTGTTTCAGGCTGCATCTATAATGTCGACCGCGGGATTTACTACCGCGAGTTTCGACACGTGGCCGTATTTCTCGCAAACGGTAATTATCATTCTAATGCTTATAGGTGCCTCTGCAGGCTCAACAGCCGGTGGTCTTAAGGTTTCAAGACTTCTCATCTTATTTAAAAGCATGAAGCGCGAGGCAAGAAAAATTTTCAAGCCAAATTCGGTAAAAGCGCTCAAGCTGGATGGGGATACACTTAGCGAGGACACCGTAAGATCAACGCTAAGCTATTTTGTATTCTACATTATGGCAATGATCATACCGTTTATAATCCTTTCGCTTGACGGAAAGGATTTCATCACCACCTCTACATCTGTGATCGCGTGCTTCAATAATATAGGTCCCGCTTTCGGAGAAGCTTTTTCTTCGTATTGCGGTTTTTCAGACCCTGCAACGCTGTTATTATCCTTTGTTATGCTCTTTGGCAGACTTGAAATCATGCCGATGCTCGTGCTTTTCTCACCGTCAACATGGAAGAAAAACTGATAATTCTATTAAAATAATTATTTTTTCATTTTTTTTGAAAAAGGTATTGCTTTTTTCGGTTCTTTATGATAGAATTACTATATATTTTAATGCCCTTTTGGCAAAACCCCCAGAAAGGAATAAATAATGGAATACGTTCTTCTCAGCATACTTCTCGTATGCGCAATCGTTATTACGGTAGCAGTTACCTTACAGAAATCTAACGAGGGTCTTTCCGGTACTATCGCCGGCGGCTCTGAAACATATTACGGTAAGGACAAAGCATCTCAGACCGGTAAGAAGCTCTTCAAGATTACTCTTATCCTCTCCATTGTATTCGCTGTTGCAGTTCTCGTGGCTTACGTTATGCAGCCCGATTACAACGCAAATACGGCTAACGAATGGATGGAGCTTAGCAGAGATTTCAAAACTGCAATGCAAAAAGCAACAAAATAAAGAGAATTTTATAATTCTCTATAGAGAGGAACTTTCAAGTAAAGCTCCTCTCTATTGCTTTATTATGCGGCTTACGGTAAATAAATTAATCAAAAAACGCATATGATAAGCACGTATTGATCTATACCGAACGAGAGTGGCATAATAACTTAAAAAGGAAAGAAATGAAAAACACTAACAAAGGATTTAAAAAGTTTTCATCGCGCTCGTCCCTGCGAGAGCGCTCGAAGCGCGAGCTTTTGCGCATAGCTGAAGAGGTCAACGTCGGAACAAAGGCTGCAAAAGTGAAATTTACCGAAGCGCCTTATCCAAAAAGCACATCAAGAGGAAAGGATATTTTCGCAGAGGGAATTTTTGCCGAAACCGCGAACGGATACGGCTTTTGCAGACTCGATAACGGTGACCGCGATGTTTTTATTCCCGAATCGCACACGCTCGATGCGCTTGACGGTGACCGTGTTAAAATCAGGTATCACAAATTTATCTCTTCCGGCGGAGAGGAAAAGACAGAAGGCAGAGTTCTTGAGATACTCGAATTCGGTAAAAAAACAGTCATTGGAACTGTAGAAAACGACCTATATCGCATAGGTAGACGAAGAATAAACCGCCTCTACGTGATTCCCGATGACGGAAGTATAAAAAAACGTATCTTCTTAAACTACGACGGCGGAGCAAGAGAGGGAGATAAGGTGCAAGTCAAGCTTATACGCTCGGCTCATTCTTACACTCTTACGGCAGACGTTATCTCAAACTTTGGTGACAGCATGTCTCGCGAGGCGAATTACGGGGCAATACTTGCGGATTGCGAGATTGATACCGAGTTCTCTCCCGAGGAGCTCCGTCTGGCAGACGAAGCCGCGAGCGAGCCCATCTCCTACGAGGGCAGAGTCACACGAGACGAAGTGATATTTACAATAGACAGCGAAAGCGCCAAGGACCTTGATGATGCAATATCGCTGAAAGTCAACACGGATGGCACTTACACGCTCGGAGTCCATATAGCAGACGTATCTCATTATATCAAAGAGAAGACAGCGCTTGACAGACTCGTTATGGCAAGAGGCACCAGCGTATACTTCACGGACAAGGTCGTTCCAATGCTGCCACCCGCGCTCTCAAACGGAGCGTGCTCCTTGAATCCCGGTGAGCCGAAATATACTCTTTCGGCTATTATGACGCTTGACTCGGACGGTAATATTCTAAGCACGTCTATTGAGCCTTCGGTAATAGTAAGCCGAGTCAAGGGTATTTATTCCGAAATAAACAAGATTTTTGATAAAACTGCAGATGACTGTCTTATAAACAAATACAAGGATTGCCTTGATTCTCTCGATAAAATGCACACGCTATATACCGTTCTTGCAAAAAAGGCGAAAGAACGCGGCTCGGTAGAGCTTGAAAGTGCAGAAGCGGAAATCCTGCTTGATGCCGACGGAACGCCCATCGAAATTGTAAAACGAGAGCGCGGCGATGCCGAAAAGATGATAGAGCAATTTATGCTCACTGCAAACGAGGCGGTTGCCACCCTACTTCTCGGAGAGGCTATCCCGTGCGTATTCAGAGTCCATGAAGCGCCCCCCGAGGATAAGCTTTCCGACTTCATAAATTATGCTCACAATCTCGGTTTTTCTACAGATTATATCAGTGCCGCAAAATGCGAGCCGAAGGATTTGGCAAGGCTTATCGACGAGGCTAAAGCACGTGGCATCGGCGAAGCGGTATCCTATGCTTGCTTGCGCTCTATGGCGAAGGCTACGTATTCGGAAATACACCGCCCCCACTTCGGACTCGGAATTGAGAATTACTGCCACTTCACGTCCCCGATAAGACGACTTTCCGACCTGGCGACTCATAGAATAATACACAAGGTATATCTCGGAGGGGCGGCAAAGGAAAAATACAAGTCTTACGCAAAACGCGCCGCTGCCGCCGCTACGGACGGAGAAATGCGCGCGCTCACTGCAGAAAGAAAAATCGAGAACCTATATAAAGTTATCTATATGGAAAAGCACGTCGGAGAAGAATTCACTGCGATGATAACCTCTGTGACTTCATTCGGAATATTCGCTACTCTTGAAAATACCTGCGAGGGGCTGATACCTATATCTACTCTTGAATACGGCTCGGTATACGATGAAAAAAACGTTACTATCAGAAACAGTAAGGGCTTTTATCGCGTAGGAGATACAATTAAAGTGAAGCTTGAAGAAGCGGATATTACCCGAGGAAAGCTCAGATTTTCTCTGACCTGCAAAGAGGTACTGAAAAGTGACGCAAAAAATTAAGCTTATAACCATAATTGATCTCTTGTTTCTTATGATTCTCGGTGCGGCGGGCTCGTTGAAAAACGATATTCTGTCAGATATCGTTTATTACCTCGCATTTCTAATACCAATAGCACTTGGAATCAGCCACATATTCGGAGATTTTGGAAAACAAAGCAATTCAATGTCAAGAAAAGCTAAGCTCGATGATTTTAAGCTAACACGGGAAGGGGCTATTCTATCTTTACCGCTCATATTTCCCGAGATACTTGCAGTTCTTCTCATATCTGTTGCGACGTCCGAGCTGATGGCTCTTTTGGGACAGGAAAATACCGCATCCTTCACTGAACCTTTTATATATGCGGTTTTTATTCACGCGCTCGTTCCCGCAATTCTTGAGGAACTTCTATTCAGATTTGTTCCAATAAAAATACTGAAGGAAGACAAAAAGACCGCAGTAATTCTTTCTTCCGTTATGTTTGCTTTCGCTCACGCAAATCTTTTCCAGATACCTTACGCTTTTATCGCCGGACTCATCTTCGCATTCGTCTACGTTGCAACGGGAAGTATTTGGCCATCGGTCGCAATGCACTTTACAAATAATCTGGTCTCTCTTACGTCTATATACGGCTTTGCCGACGGTTGGCTTGTTCCACTCCTTGCGGTGTTTACTCTGATATCCGCAGTTTTTATCGTGATACGCAGAAAAACATACAAAGAAAAAATAAAAACATTATGCGAAGGCGACAAAATCAATCTGACCTATTCACCGCTTTTATTTATAGCGGTATCACTTATTCTATCATTGTCAGTTCTGTTCGTTTAGTTTTTGCTAATCATTATTTACAAATGGGGGTTATATGAACGAGATATCCGATTTTGAATATATGGAAGAAGCAATTGCGGAAGCAAAGCTTGCAGAAGATATCGACGAGGTTCCAATCGGCGCTGTTATCGTCAGGGATGGCAAAATAATAGCGCGAGCGCATAACACGAGAGAGAGTTCCAAGTGCGCAACTCACCACGCAGAAATACTTGCTATCGAAGAAGCTTGCCGTACTCTTGGCGGTTGGCGTCTTCCCGAAACAACAATCTACGTTACTCTCGAGCCTTGCGCTATGTGTGCCGGAGCTATAATCAACGCAAGAATACCAAACGTTGTTTACGGTGCTCCCGACCTCCGATTCGGCGCATTCGGCTCACTTATCGATCTTTCAGAGATACCTCTTAACCATAAGCCCGAGATAAGACGTCACGTGCGCTGTGAAGAATGCAAAAATCTTCTTGGAGAATACTTCCGAAAAAAACGCAAAAAATAAATATACATAAAGCTCCCCGGAACAGACACACCGCGGGAGCTTATTATTTTTTTTAAAAAGGTTACCGAATATGAAAATAACAGAAGTAATAAGCGATACCAATATAGGTGGGGCGGGAGTTCTCCTGGCTTCCCTAGCGGAAGGACTCAAGAATGAATTTGAAATTGAGGTGATAATGCCAAGAGGCTCGCTCTTGTATAACAAAATGCCAAGCGGTATTAAAATAACCGAACTGCAGATTGCAAAGGACAGAAGCTTTTCCGGCGCAGACTTCCCTCTTTTTTACCGATATTTTCTAAAAACAAAGCCCGATATTATTCATACCCATGCATCCCTTACGGCAAGGCTTGCGGGCAAGCTTGCCACGGGCGCATTCTGCCTATCCACAAGGCACTGCGCAAGACCGATAGGTAAAGCTGCAGGCACTTCTCCGATAAAAAGCAAAGCGTATAATTTCTGCACCGATCTCACAGTATCCACAGCAGACTTTGCAACACACAATTTAATATTTGAGGGAGTTGACGAAAACCGCATAATTACCATTAAAAACGGCTCTCCGGACCTGAAAAAGTGTGTTACGGGTGCCACTATATCGGTTTTTGAGAGCCTTGGGCTTTCTCCTGACACTAAAATTATAGGCTCAGTCGCAAGGCTCGAAAAGGTCAAAGGGCAAGACCTGATACTGAGAGCCGCGCCGGAGATACTTGCTCATTTTCCAAAAGCGCATTTTTTATTTCTCGGCGCGGGAAGTATGAAGTGCGAATATAAGAAGCTCGCCGCAAATCTCGGGATAGAGAAAAACGTTACGTTTCTCGGGTTCGTTGACAATCCGGAAAATTATCAACAGATCTTTACGGTCAACGTGAATTCATCCAGAGGAACGGAAACCTCTTGCCTTGCTATCTCTGAATGTCTGTCGCTCGGTATACCTACGGTTGCTTCAGACTTTGGAGGAAATACTGAGATGATAAAGGATTTCAAAAACGGTTTTATATTCTCTTCGGATAACCCCCACGTGCTTTCTTGTATTATAATAAGACTTCTTCGCGATACCGCGCTATATCAAAAGCTGTCAATCGGCGCAAGAGAAAGCTATCTTAAATTCTTTTCGAGAGACAGAATGATAGATGATTACAAAAAGCTTTTTCACCGTTTGGACTCTGAGCGTCAAGCAAAAAGGAGATATGCGCGAAGTCGGAGCAGCGTATTACAAAACACGGCGGACGACCGTTAATTGTTATTTATGCGTATATTATTTAAAAAAGATTGACAACAGTTCTCTTTTTATGTTAAAATACAAAGTATGAAAAAAGAGTTTCTTGAATGTGGAAAAATCGTTGGCGCTCACGGCGTCAAGGGATTGGCTAAGGTTGAAAGCTGGTGCGACTCGCCTAAAATTCTTGCTGCGCAAAAGCGCGTTTTCCTTGCCGAAAAGGACGGCAGCTACAAGGAAGTCAAGATAGAGTCAGCATCCGTTTCGGGACCTTTGGTTCTTATGATGCTCTCGGGTGGCTTTGACAGAGAGCAGATACAGGGTATGAAAAACACCGTGCTTTATCTTAAAAGAGAAGATATCCCCTTGAAAAACGGCGCTATACTCCTCGCTGATATAATAGGCCTTGACGTTGTTGATATCGACACGGGTATCACCTACGGTCGAGTCAAAGACATAACAGAGGCTCCGAGGTCACGCATATATGTGGTAGAACAAAAGGACGGACGAGAGGTTCTTATTCCCGACGTTAAAGAATTTATCAAGGAGATAGACGCCGAACGCGGAGTGCTGATACGCACCATCCCCGGCTTCTTTGACTAATATGAAATTTCACGTTATGACGCTTTTCCCCGAGCTTATAGAAAACGTTCTCGGCGAGAGCATTATAGGCAGAGCGAGAAAAGACGGTTACATCTCGCTTGAATGCTATAACATACGCGATTATTCGACCGATAAGCACAGAAAGACAGATGATACTCCATTCGGCGGCGGTATGGGTATGGTAATGACTTGCCAGCCTATATTCGACTGCTTTGATGCGGTTAAGAAAAACATACCCGATAACGCCCGTACCCGTGTTATATATATGTCGCCTAAGGGCAGACATTTCACGCACGAGGTCGCAAGAGAGTTTGCAGAGTACGACGAGCTCATTTTCCTTTGCGGTCACTACGAGGGGGTTGACCAAAGAGTTATTGACGCTATCGTTGACGAGGAGCTTTCCATAGGCGATTACGTCGTTACAGGCGGCGAAATACCCGCCTGCATCGTTATAGACGCAACCTCAAGACTCATTGACGGAGTCCTTGCATCAAAGGAGTGCTACGAGGACGAATCCGTTGCATCGGGCATTCTCGAATATCCGCAGTACACCAAGCCGAGAAGCTACAACGGAATGGAGGTTCCCGAGGTGCTTCTTTCGGGTGACCATAAAAAAATCTCAAGGTGGCGTCTTGAAGAGTCTGTAAAGATAACGAAAGAAAGACGCCCCGACCTGCTTCTCCTTCACCCCGAATTTGAAGAATCGCTCAAGCCAAAGGTGAAGAAAACAAGAAAAAGAAAGGTAATTGACGAGCCAAATGAAGTCTAAGTTTTTGGATTTTATCTTCGGATACGAGGACTCGGAAAAAAACTTTGAAGAAAGCGCTATAGCAAAAGCGGAGAAGAGATTTTCCGACAAGATTATCAGCGGTATAGGTTCAGCATATTCAAAAAGAGTCCTATCAAGCCCCGCGGTCGGCTTTATATCAAGCTTAAGAAGCGCGCTTGCTCACGCATCCGTTAAAAGCTACGGTATACTGTTCCTTGCTTTCGGACTTATTACTATGCTTGCGAACTTCGCCGAGTATTATTTCCGTGATCTTCCCGAAAGTCCCGCGTTTGAACTTGTTGTCGGAATTGTATTTGCGGTAATTTCCGTTCCGCTGCTTTTTGTGGATACGCCGCTTTCGGATATGCTGGAACGAATTCCCCTCACCGAGTTTATTTTATTTGATTTCTTCTGTCTTCGAAGAAGCGCATCTTTTAAAAAACAAAATGAAAAACAGGAGCTCTCGTGGCTTATTCCAATATTTGCCGCCGCTGTTCTGGCAACGTTCGGTTTTCTATTCCCTCTTCACATCGTGATAATAGCCACGCTTGTGCTTGTCGTTCTCGCTCTTGCATTATCATCACCCGAGTTTTCGCTGATGATAACGCTAATGCTTCTACCACTGATACCTATACTGCCACACTCTACACTGATTCTTACGGCGCTGATTTCCGTAACGGCAGTATCATACACAATGAAGGTATTGCTTGGGAAAAGGCTTTTTCACTTCGAGCAATACGATGCGATAATGCTTATATTCATGCTTTTCGTTCTTATAAGCGGAATATTCAACAAGGGTATCGTTTCATTTGAAAATTCGCTGGTCATCGTCGCTCTCGGATTTACTTATTTCCTTGTGAGCAACATTCTGATAAATCGCAGACTTGCCGAAAACGCAGTAAAAATTATCGTTTATTCCTCCATTCCCACCGCAATCTACGGAATAATCACTTATTATTCAACATCAGCACGTCCGGAATGGCTTGATCCAACGTTCGATAATATTTCGTCGCGCGCTTATTCAACCTTTGGAAATCCAAACGTATTTGCGGTATTCCTTATCGTTGCACTGATATTCTCGGTAGCTCTCGTTTTTGAAAAAACAGAGAGAAAATACGCTCTCGTATATGCGCTGACAGCCGCGCTCAATCTCTTCGTGCTCATACTTACGTGGACTCGCGGAGCATGGCTCGCCGTGATAATATCAGCTATCGGCTTTGCGATCATACGCAGCAGACGGTGCCCAAAGGCACTCCTCTTCCCTGCGCTGCTCGTGCCGCTTGCTTTGCCGTTCATTCCGTCCGGAATAACCGAAAGATTTCTTTCTATCTTTAATATGCAAGATTCCTCTCTTGCATCAAGGCTTTCGATTTGGCGCTCATCACTCCGTATGTTTATTGATAACATATTTATCGGTACGGGTGTTGGAAGCGATGCGTTTTCCGAAGAATTTCTGAAATACGCAGAGGACAGCGTTACCGCGCCCCATAGTCACAACCTTTTCCTTGAAATAGGCTGCGAGATAGGCGTCTTCGGGCTTCTTCTCTTTGTATTTATGTTGCTTATAAGAATAAGACACAGAGCAACCTACGCAAAATATGTCCGCAATTCATCCGTAGATAATCTATGCACTGTATCGGGTACCGTACTCTTTGCTCTTCTCGTTTTCGGTATGACGGATTACATTTGGTATAACTCAGCAATGTACGTGATGTTCTGGGCAGTATTCGGCATCGGTAGCGCAACGCTCAGAATCTCAAAAAAAGAATACGACGACTCTCTCATTGCAACTCCCGCCGAGGCGGAAGATTATTCAGCAGAGATAAACTTCTTAATTGAGCCGAAAAAGAAAAGAAACTAGAAATACGCATAAAATCTCTGATTTTGCATAAACTTTTATCGTAATAAAAAACACATGACAATACAGGGTATCTCCGCTGCGGGACACCCTGTATTTTTAAAAAATATGCGATTTAGTAAACAATTATTGTCCATTTTTGTAGACTTTCTCTTCTTATTGACTCTCTTTTCTATAATGGTTTTATCGGTTTTCATAATCAAGAATATGCTTTACCCGGAGGGTAAGGGTGGCAGCACTCTGGTTATAAGAACGGAAAGAATGCCTATTGAGTTTCGGAATACTATTCAAAAAAACGAAGTGATATACGATACTCTGACGAAAAGGAAAGTCGGAGAAATCAGAGAAATTCAGAGCGAATATGATGCTGACACAGTTTCATATATTATCACTATTGATGCAAAATTCACGCCGAGATCAGAGAGTCTCAGAACTAAGTCTTTATGGTTCAAATATTATACCGAGAGGTTTGATTGAAAATGATTAGGATAAACGGCTTTAGCGCTTTTTGCATCCTTTCTCTGCTTGCAGCCTTTTTTGTTTTAGGCTGCCATCTTGGAGATGAGCGCAACGAATACAGCTCTATAATATTCAGCGTTACTATTCATCCCGACAAGATTTCAGGCACCCCCGACAGCGGCGCCGTAGCTCTTATTGACGGTAAGTATGAATGCTCGGTTGAAAAATACGAAAGTGAAAAAATAGTGCTTATCTGCGAAGGAAGCTATACCGAAGCGGGTTATCTACTTTCGGGAGCAAAATATCTTTCTTTAAATCAACCTGTAAAAGCCATTCAGGATTGGGGGTACTTTGAGGGCAGAATATATGAAATCAAAAGTTCCTAAGCTTTTATTCATTACAGTAAGAAAAATATTTTGCCTTACTTTTCTGCCGTAATCCCCTCTGTTTCAATGATAAACGCGAAAAACAAATTCCTTTTTTTTAAAATTCTCGAATTTTTACAAAAAATTACAGAAAAAAGCTCCATTTTGCAAGTAATTTTTAAAAAAGGTATTGATTTTTATTTCTTTATTTGATATACTTGTACTACTAACGGAAATCTCCAAGGAGTGTAACAAATGATTACTCGCAACGTAACAATGGAGAACGGTGTAGGCCTCCACGCAGGTCCCGCTTCGCTCTTTATTCAAAAGGCAAATTCTTATAAGAGCTCTATCTGGGTAGAAAAGGACGATTGCCGCGTAAATGCTAAGAGCTTGCTTGGCATTCTATCGCTCGGTATCTCAAAAGGTACTACTATCACAATTATTGCTGACGGAATTGATGAGGCTGAAGCTATTAGCGGTCTTTCCGAGCTTATCGCGGGCGGCTTCAATCACTGATTTCATTACATAATAGTTCAGGTATAGTTTAAAACGGCAGTCTTTAGGCTGCCGTTTTGCCTTATAAAATCAGAAAGGAGTAGCAAGGTGACTATCATAGAAACACTTCGTAACAAAGCGAATTCCCTCCCCGAGAGCCCGGGTGTTTACATTATGAAGGATTCGGCAAACAATATTATTTATGTCGGTAAATCAAAGAAGCTGAAGAACAGAGTCACAAGCTACTTCAGCACAAATCATACGTCGCCGAAAACCGCGAGAATGGTAAGCCTTGTACGCGACTTTGATTTTATACTTTGCAAGACAGAGATCGAAGCGCTGACGCTCGAAAATGTATTAATCAAAAAACATTCTCCAAAGTACAACATAAAGCTCAAGGACGCCAAGTCTTACCCATATATCAAGATAACAGCGGATGAATATCCGAAGCTTGTGGTCACCCGTGATAGGAAAAGTGATCGCGGCAGATATTTCGGCCCTTATCAAAGCGCCTCTATGGCGTATACCGCCCTCGAGACGGTCAAGAAGATATTTTCTTTGCCAACCTGCAAAAGATCATTCCCGAAGGATATAGGCAAGGAGCGTCCTTGTATCTATAAAGATATGGGAAGATGCATAGCACCTTGCGCGGGCGGTGTCAGCTCCGAGGAGTATTCATATCTGGTCAAATGCGCGAGCCACGTACTTGACGGAAATATAAAAGACACAGAGAAGAGCCTTACAGAGGAGATGACTATTGCCGCCGAAGAGATGAACTTCGAGCGAGCGGCAGCCCTACGTGACAGTATAACGGCGCTGAAGCGACTCTCGGATAAGCAGAAGGTCGTAGCCGACGCTAAGATAAACAGAGACGTATTTGCTCTCTACACGTCCGAAACGGAGGGAGTGCTTGCTACGCTTTCAATACGCGAGGGCTCACTCGTCGGAAAAAACGAATTTATCCTTTCCGCGGAAGCTCCAACATCACCCGAGGATATGCTTAACCTTATACTCAACTACTACGAAGGCGGCATAAGTATTCCGCGCGAGGTAATGATAGACTTCAAGGCGGATGATGACGATACTGACCTACTATCCGAATATCTCACTCTTCTCGCAGGAAAGAAAATTACAGTCCGCACGCCCGAAAGAGGCGACGGACGCGCGCTTTGCGATATGGCATATGAAAACGCAAAAGAAGCGGCAAGGCAGTACAGACTCGATGGCGAGAGGGATAACAAGAGCTTGTCCAGGCTCGCGACTCTTTTGGGACTTGAATACGTACCGCAAAGAATAGAAGCATACGATATATCAAATATAGGCGATGAGTGCATTGTCGCATCAATGGTCGTTTGCGTCGGCGGCAAAATGAAGAAAAGTGAATACAGAAGCTTCAAAATAGCAACGACCGACGGACGCGACGACTATGCTTCAATGAGAGAGGCGTTGACGAGAAGACTTTCTCATATCGGCGACGGCACGCAATCTCTCGGAGAGCGTCCCGATCTTATTCTGCTTGACGGTGGAGAAACGCACGTTGGAGCCATAGCTCCCATCCTAAAGAAAATGGAACTCGATATTCCACTCTTCGGAATGGTTAAGGATGACTTCCACAAAACGAGAGCTATCACCGACGGTAAAAATGAGATTTCAATAGCTTTTGAAACGAATGTGTACACTTTTGTTTACAATATACAAGAAGAAGCGCATAGATTTGCTTATCTCAACTCACAAAGTTCGAAATTAAAAAGCTTAACAAAATCATCTCTCGAAAACATTCCAGGCATAGGCAAAAAGAAAGCGAAGCTGCTTCTTTCCGCAATGCCGTTATCAGATCTCAAGATTGCAGAGATATCCAAGCTTGAAAAAATCAAGGGTATCTCGAAAAAGGATGCCGAGAATATATACGAATACTTTAAAAATATCGGAAATGAAGGTTAATGGGGGTAACCGTGTTGAAAATTATCACAGGAACAGCTAAAGGAAAGCTTTTAAAAACACTCGAGGGTGAGGCTACAAGACCCACCTCGGAGAGAATCAAGGAAGCCGTCTTTTCATCTATACAGTTTGACATTGAATCAAGGAGAGTTTTGGACCTCTTTGCGGGCTCGGGGCAAATGGGACTCGAGGCACTCTCGCGCGGAGCGCTCTCTTGTATGTTTATAGACTCCTCGAGGGAGGCTATGGAAATAGTAAAGGCTAACGTTTTATCAACGGGATTTGCAAAGCAATCCAAATACCTCGTCAGCGATGCTAAAAACTACATAAGAAAGGCATCGGGACGCGAGGTCTACGATCTTGTCTTTATAGACCCGCCGTATTCACTTGAATGCTCGGCTGAAATTATGCGCAAGCTCATCACGGGTGGTATGCTTGCCGACGGAGCCATAGTCGTTTCGGAAAGCGGAACGGAAGTCATAAATCCCTCCGAATTTCCCGAATTTGAGGTCACAAAATCCCGTCAGTACGGCAAAAAGACCGCAATCAACATTTTCCTTTATCACAAGGATAGCGAGTAAGCGAGGAACGGTTGTTTTATGGAAGATAAAAAGAATATCAAGTCGGTAATTCTCCCCGGCAGCTACGATCCCGTAACTCTCGGTCATCTTGATATTATCAGACGCGCCGCTGAGAAATACGAGGAGGTCTACGCCGTGGTTTTCATTAACCCCGATAAAAAATACACGTTCACACTCGATGAACGCGTAAAGATGCTTATGCTTGCAACAGACGAGCTTGACAACGTTCTCGTCAGCTACTCTAACGGTCTTGTTATCGATTATATGAGAGATCACGATATCGAGCTCATAGTAAAGGGCTACCGCAACGACACCGACCTTGAATACGAAAAGAAGCAAGCGGAGTGGAATCTCAAGCACGGGGGCTACGAAACCGAGCTTCTCCTTTCCGATCCCACGCTCACGGAAATAAGCTCCACAGTAGCAAGAGAAAAAATCAATAACGGTGACGAGCTTATGAAAATACTTCCGAAAAGCGTTATTGATTACATTAATTCAATTACGCTAAAGTAAAAAACTTTTGGAGTATCGATATGAAAAAGTATCTAATTATATTATTATTTTTATTAATCTTGGTAAGTATGCTTGTCGCCTGCGATTCAGAGCATACCTGTGATTATAAGCTCACCTCTACTAAAAATCCGACCTGCGAGTTTGACGGCTATCAGGTCTATGCCTGTGCCTGCGGTAATTCTTATAAAGAAACTCTTAATTCTTACGGCGGTCATGAATTCGGCGAATATATCTATGACGGTAACGCTACCTGCACCAATGACGGAACTATGAGCGCCGTGTGCTGCCGTTGCGAAAAGAAAAGTACTGTTACCGCTACGGACACGAAGCTCTCTCACACCTTTACAAGCTATACCTATAACGGTAATGCCACCTGCAAGTCAGACGGCACAAAGACCGCATATTGCGATACTTGCAGTATAGCAACCGATACCGTTACCGCTACGGGTACGCGCCTTGCCTGCGAAATCGAGAGGTGGTACACTTCTGACAACATTACCTCACATGGCAAATGCGACGATTGCAACACTGTATCTTACGGCACCGTTACCGAAAGCGAGCACGACCTCGCGCTTTATTCAGGAAGCAGAAACAGCTCTTCAGAAGTTGATTGGTTCGTTTGCTCGAATTGCGGTATTTTCTTTGATGTAGACGATGTTCTCAAGCTAACGATAACCGACAGCAAGCACACGGACGGATTTTGCCTAACAGTTTCGGCAAAATACTCTTCACTTACCTTTTCTTCGGTCGGACTTATGCAACTTCCCTTGGATTTAGAGATAGAGAGCGACAATTTCGGTGAACATACCGCGCTTGCAGATTATGCTTCCTCTATTACCGAGTTGGTTTTCGAGGAAAACATACGCGCTATCGAGGAGCTTTCACAGTTTGAGTACGTAGAGCGCGTAACCGCTTCCGAGGACCTTGAATATATAGGCGACGAGTGCTTTTTTATGTGTGCCTTTCTTTCCGAGGTTTATCTTCTCGGTGATTGCCCAACCCTTGGAGCAAACTCACTTTACAGAAGCCTCAGAAGCATCGACGACTCTATTCCCTCGCCCTATAATCCAATTCTTTACTATATGCCCGGCGCTTTGGGGTATAGCGGCTATAAGATGCAAGGCTTTACGCTTCGTGAGTACGGCGCATCATCCCCTACTGCCCCCGAAGTAACAATCCTTGAGTATTCCGCCGCCACGGTGGATAAATCTCTTGAGATTGCCGAGGATTTCTTCCTTGGCTTTGAGGATAGCGGCAATCTCTTCCACCTGATACCTCACTTTTCTTTCGAGAGATATCGCGATATTTATACTCTCGCCCACAGCCTTACCGATACTCTTACTACCGAAAGTGAAAAGGCAGAGGCTATATTCAATTGGATAATTTCCAATATCACCTATAGTGACGTCGCAAGATATTACACGGTCGAAGAGGTTTTCGATAAGAAACTTGCCGTATGTAACGGATACGCTACTCTTATGCACGATATGCTTTCTGCGGTAGGAATATCCTCGCTCTACACCCACGGTATAGTTACCTATGCTGACGGACTTTTAATTTCGGAAATACTCGACGGAAGCCACACAACAAAGTACGCCAACGACCACCATGCCTGGCTTATTTGCTACCTCGACGGCGAGAGCGTTATCTGCGACCCAACCTGGGGACAGTTCGATATCGACCCCGACGAATTTTCCACAACGCGTCTTACCCTCGGCGTATACGGTGTGGATACCATTCCCGACAATTTCGATCCCCGTCTTTATTCTAATATTCACTACTATGACGGTGACAAGCTCTACTATCTCGAGTACGGTAATCTTTCTACCTCATCCTCTACCGAAACAACATTCAACTTTTCCCTATCGGTTTCATATCAGTTCTATCTTCCTAACGATGGATACGTTTTCACAGGCGAATCTCCCGAATTATACTCCGCATACCGTGAACTTATAGCCGAATACTCTGATACGGGATACCTTTTCACAAACTACTACGACAGCGCGTTCCGTACCTATAACTATCTTACAATCCTCAAGTATATACTCTTCTACGACTTATATTGCGATACAGATATGACCGTCGAATTTATAGAAGAATATACCTTTGACGAATACGGAAACATATACCTTGTTTTGAGCGACACCGAGCTTGAGTTTATCGGCACTGTATTTGACGGCGCGAAGCTGGTTGTTCCCGCGACCGTAGGAGAGCGAGAAGTTGTTGGTATCGGTTGGCACGCATTTAACGGCTGCTATGCCGAGGAAATAATCCTTCCCGATACGGTAGAATACATATCTTCTGCGGCATTCTGGGGTTGCCATAACCTCACCGAACTCACCCTGCCTAAGAATTTAAAGAGCCTCGGTATATCCGTTTTCAGTTTCTGTGAGAAGCTGGAGAGGTTGGTTCTTCCTCAAAGCTTGGAGTTTATAGGACTTCCGGATAACAAGCAATCCTGCTTGCCTTATCAGATGTTTTCCGAACTCGACCCCGATACGCTTACCGTTGTCTATGAGGGAACAAAAGAGCAATTTGATACTATTAATTTCTATAACCCTTGGGGTGACGGAAGCGGCGACCATTTTGATTACGAGCACTACGAGCATATCCTTGAGTTTATTGAGTTTAATCAATAAACGTAGTCCTCTTTAAATACCCCGAATACCCATAATACTTAAAAATAGCAATATACGATGCGACGTGTTCACTTTCGTCCTTGTATATTGCTTTTCTTTTGTTTTCTTTCATGCTTTTGTTAAAGCGGATAAGTTATTAAAATTCTTACTTTGCTATTGACAAAACAATAAAAATATGTTAAAATAACAGTTGATATATAACAAGTGTTATTTGAAGGAGATGCAATGGCACCGAGAGTTAAGATCACGAGAGAAAATATAATCAATGCCGCAGTGGAAGCTGTACGCGCCGAGGGCATTGACGCGTTAAATGCCAGAGCGCTTGCGGCAAGGCTTGGATGCTCAACGCAGCCGATATTCTCTAACTTTTCAACTATGGACGAGGTAGAGCTTGCGGTTATCAAAGAAGCAAACGAGCTTTGCGAGGAATATATCAACCGAGAGGTTGCAAGCGGCGAATATCCCCCCTACAAAGCAAGCGGTATGGCTTATATCAGGTTTGCGCGCGAGGAAAAGGAGCTCTTCAAGCTTCTATATATGCGTGAGGGCGGCGGCGAGGATACTTCTCTTGAATCGTCACTCACCGCAAGGATGGAAACCACGGTTACCCGCAATACGGGTCTTCGGGACGACGGAGCGAAGCTATTCCACCTGGAGATGTGGGCTTTCGTGCACGGTATCGCATCAATGACAGCTACGGGATTTCTTGATCTCGAGTGGGAGCTTATCAGCAAAATGCTGACGGACTCTTATCTCGGCTTAAAAAAGCATTTCTGCGAGGAATAAAAATGGAAACTATCAGAACAGAAAATCTGACTAAAAAATACAAGGATATCACTGCAGTTGATAACCTTAATTTAACTATCGAGCGAGGTGAGCTATTCTCTCTTCTCGGCGTAAACGGCGCAGGTAAAAGCACGACTATAAAAATGCTCTCCTGCCTTACCGAGCCTACCTCGGGTGAAGCTTACCTTCACGGCAAAAGCATTACGAAAAACAAAACAGAGGTCAAGGCATTGATAGGTGTTTCTCCCCAGGAGACCGCAATTGCCCCGGGACTGTCCGTCACGGAAAACCTTGAACTGATATGCGGCGTTCACGGCTTTTCAAAGGAAAAGAAAAGAAGAAAGATAAGCGAGCTTTCCGAGCTTCTGGGACTTGACAGCGTGGCGAAAAGAAAGGCGGGAAAGCTCTCGGGTGGCTGGCAACGCAGACTCAGCATAGGTATGGCTCTCATCAGCGAGCCGGAGGTATTATTCCTTGATGAGCCGACACTCGGTCTTGACGTTATCGCAAGAAGTGAGCTATGGGACATAATCCGCTCGCTAAAGGGGAAAATAACCGTTATTCTTACTACTCACTATATGGAAGAGGCAGAAGCTCTCTCGGATAGGATCGGTATAATGAAGGACGGTAAGCTTCTCGTTTGCGGAACTGCCGAAGAGATAAAAAGCAGCGCCGAAACAGATAAATTCGAAGAGGCGTTTATCCGCATAGTAAGGGGGAATGCAAAATGAAAATGCTGACACTTGCAAAAAGAAACGCCAAGGAAATCTTAAGAGACCCTCTGAATCTCGGCTTCGGGCTCGGCTTCCCTCTCGTGCTCATATTCTTACTAAGCGCAATTCAGGCGAGCATACCCGTAAGTCTTTTTGAGATAGCGCATCTTACTCCCGGTATAACCGTCTTCGGTCTTTCGTTTATGACTCTTTTCTCGGCAACGATAATCGCTAAGGACAGGGGCAGCTCGCTTCTCCGCCGTTTATATACGGCGCCCTTAACGCCCTTTGATTTTATTCTGAGCTATACCCTTCCAATGATACCGATAGCAATGGCTCAGAGCGTGATATGCTATATCGCAGCGATAATTCTCGGGCTTGACGTCACGGTAAATATTCTTTACGCAATTCTGTTTATCATCCCCGTTGCTTTGTTATTCGTTGCGCTCGGTCTGCTCTTCGGCAGTATTCTTACCGATAAGCAGGTAGGAGGCATCTGCGGCGCTCTGCTCACAAACCTCTCGGCGTGGCTCTCGGGTACGTGGTTTGATCTCGAGCTTGTTGGCGGTGCGTTCAAAAAGATAGCCTATGCTCTTCCCTTCGTTCACGCGGTAGAAATGGAAAGAGCTGTGCTTTCGGGCAGCTTCTCGGGCGTACTTCCCCACCTGCTTTGGGTGCTTGGATATACGGCAGTGACACTCGCTCTCGCAATACTCTTATTCTTAAGACAAATGAAAAGGCAATAACTTGTTAAATGTTTCTTCTAAAAATGTTTTTAAAAAAGTACGAGGTAATAACGTGGGAAAATATAAAAACAGACTCAAAGATCTGAGGCAAGATAAAGATATGACGCAGGCGCAAATCGCAAAATTGTTCTTTCTTCAACCGACACAATACAGAAGATATGAAAACGGAGAGAGTGATCTTCCCCTTGAATGGGCGAAGAAATTTGCAATTTATTATGACGTTTCAATCGACTACATAGCGTGCTTGACCGATATACCCCGCAAACCAATTTAAATAAGATGATTCATTTATGCAAAAAAGAGCGAAGATTCCGTCAAAAAAATAACGGGCTCTTCGCTCTTTTATATTTGTTTTTTATGGGTTTGAATGATTCCGCTTTACGAGTCCGACTGAGGATGAATAACTGCGGTTTTTTTCTTTCTGTATTCCTTTGGGGATAAGCCCGTATGCTTGCGGAAAGCGGTACAAAACTGCGAACTATCGGTAAATCCAACCTCGTCGGATATTACGCCAACCGAGAGGTCGGTTTCCTTTAAAAGCCGCTTTGCCACTCTTATTTTCTCACTTATCACCGCCTGATGAATTGTAATACCGGTTATTTTTTTAAAAATTCTGTTCAGGTAGAACGAATGGTATCCGAACTCCGCGGATATTTCGGAATTGCTTATATCTCTATCGTAATTCTGTTGGATATAAAGATTTATTTTTTGAACGGTTACGTTGATATCGGGAATCTTCGCGTTGGCATTTTCCACGATATAACAAAGTATCTCCTTGAGAAGAGATGACGTTAATGCATCCGAGCACGTCGAGGGATAGCAAAAATGAGCAAGGCACTCCTGCATTTTTTCTTTTACTTCAAAGGCGTTTTCGATTGCTATAAGCCTTTCAAGCTCTTTTGGCGGAGTATTCTCAAAAATCAGCGCGGTATCAAAGCTTTTTACCGTTTTCGACGGTTTTATCGGCTTTTTTATATGGGCTTTCGCTCGAGTCATATCAAAATTCAAAACTATGACCTTTACCTTGCCGTCAAAGTAATACGGCATAGCGGGACGGAAATAAAGAAGCGTTCCCGCCATGAGCGCGATCCTACCATCCTCCAGCACGAGGTCTGCTTCTCCCTCAATTATGTAAAATATCCTGTAATCGTACGCGCAGCTCAAGGGTGCGCTCGTTACCGCAGACGGCTGAAGCTCCGCATAGCGAAGGAATGGGTTTATATCACAAAGCTGCATATTTACCTCATAGGTTTGTTTTTCAAAATTTTTTGTTTGTATTTTACGTTGATTATATCATAGATTTATTTTATAATCAAGATAGAATATAATTTTTATAAAACTTTGCAACGGAGGATTTGTTTTTGAAATACATAGTCGGGCTTCCCGTAAGCGAAAACAGCACTTTTATTGACAACGTAATAAAAAAACGCGAGCATATAAAAGAGGTCTACTTTTCCTTTGGTGATTCACCTAGTGGCAGAAGCGCTCTGTCATCCGTTTCAAATATGACTCCCTTTGAAGCCGAGATGCATCAGGCAACAGCACTGCGCAAGCTTTGCGATTCGGAAATCGGACTCAATCTGCTTTTCAACGCCAATTGCTACGGACGCGATGCGCAGTCAAGAGCCTTTTTCGGCAGAGTCGGCGATCTTGTTGACTATATCGCGCGTGAATATAAGCTTCTCTCGGTCACAACGTCATCTCCGCTTATAGCAAAATTCATCAAGGATAATTTCAATGGAATCGATGTTCGAGCATCGGTAAATATGGAGATAGGCACCGTCGAAGGGATATCTTACGTTGCGGATTATTTTGACAGCTTTTACGTAAGACGCGAAGCAAACAGAAGCCTCAAAAGTCTTCTCGACCTGAGACGCTATTGCGACGAGATGGGTAAAGAGATGTATCTGCTTGCAAACAGCGGATGCTTAAATAACTGCTCGGCTCATATATTCCACGATAATCTCGTAGCGCACGAAAAAGAGATATCGGCTATGGATAACGGATATCAGTTCAACGGCGTTTGCTGGGACTTTTTATCAAAAAAGGATAGCCTTGACATTTGGCTTCAGAATACTAACTTTATCCGTCCCGAGGATATCGGTCTTTACGAGGATATAACTCCCGCAGTCAAGCTGGCAACGAGAGTCAACTCTTCCCCATCCCGTATACTTGACGCATACATCGACAGAAAATACCGCGGCTCGGTTATGGAGCTGCTTGAACCTAATCATAGCGGTGTTTTTTATCCAAGCTATATAGAAAACTCTAACTTCAACAAGGATTTTGCAAAGCGGATTATGACTTGCGACAAGAACTGCCGTGAATGCGGCTTTTGCGCACAAACAACAAAGGATGCGTGCATAAGGCTTGCAAGCGATCCTTCCGAAGCAGTTTGATAAGGAGATTACTTTATGTTAACCAGTGAAATGATAAAAAAGGTAGCGCTTGAGGCGGGCGCTGATGCTTGCGGTATCGCGCCCATCTCCCGTCTTGCGGGCGCTCCCGACGATATGAATCCGAAATTTCTATTTCCAGAAGCGAAGAGCGTTATCGGATTTGTTTTCCGCATTCCGAGAGGAGTTCAGCGCGGAATTGAGGAAGGTACACAGTTCTATCAGTACCCTTCTATGGCTTACGGCGGTATAAACGAGATATTCGCCCCAGCCGTGCTTTACCACGTAGGTAAGCTTATCGAGGACGAGGGGTACGAGGCGTTCGTTTACAGAAATACGGGTGCTCGCGGAAGCGTTTCCGATATGGACGGCAGCCCCGGAAATACACTTTCTCCCGAGGAGCAGATAGAGATAAACGAGAACGCAAAGACCTCGACCGCGCATCACAGAAGCGTTCAGTTCACGCGTCCTACAAGAGATGACAACGTAGCTCCCGACCTGCAGTTCCAGTTCCGCCTCGTTGCGGTGGCGTGCGGTCTCGGTGAGATAGGCTGGAGCAAGATGCTCCTCACGCCCGAGTTCGGTCCTTTGCAGAGAGTTGCCTTTCTTTTCACGGACGCCGAGCTTGAATATGACGAGATGTATAACGGCGAGCCGCTATGCAGGAAATGCGGCGCGTGCGTAAGAGAGTGCCCCGGCGGATGCATTCCGCCTATCAATTCGGGCAAAAAGGTGACCGTTAACCTCGACGGTAAGATCTGCGAGTGGGGTGACATTGATATGTGGCGCTGCTACGCATTCTACACTCACGCAGGACGGTATTATAATCCTTTCGTGCCAAAAGAAGTCTTTGACGCGAACGAAAACGGCGATCTTGACCTTCTTGAGGGTAAGACCGACATTGCGGATGAGAAAGAGATAATGAAGGTCTACGGCGCTCTGCAAAAATACTTCCCGAGCTGGGTTGGCTATAATATGGCAAAATGCGGCGGCTGCATACGCGGTTGCGTTTCAATGCTCGAAAAGAAGGGCGGCTGCATGGAAAACAGATTTAAAGAGCCCCTTCGTCACGGCAAGCCCTGGAAGCTTGACAGATAAGGGAGGATACATATGCTTACAAGTGAATTTATAAAGAAAAAGGCAAAGGAGCTCGGAGCGAGCGTTTGCGGTATCGGAAAAATATACGACGAGCCCGATCCCGGCCGAGATCCTTTGCAGATACTCCCCCACGCAAAATGCATAATAGGATTCGGATTCGTTATTCCGAGAATGCTGTTTAACACTATGAACCGCGGTGTTCAATATTACACGTATACGACCCTCGGTGTAAAATACCCCGACGAGGAGCTTGCCGAGATATTCTTACTCAAGATAGGCGGACTTATTGAAAACGAGGGTTATGACGCTTGCTTGCAGAAGGCTATACCGAATCTACGTATAAAGGGTGATAAGACTACAAATCCCGAGGTCGTGGACACCTACGAGCTTATTCACGCAACACCCGTAGCGCCGGGGAAGCCTACGCCCGACGTTATTATAGACTTTGCGAAGGCGGCAAAGGCCTGCGGTATTGGCGACAAGGGACTAAGCGGAAAGATACTTAACGAAAAATACGGTCCGTATATGCGCTATTGCTTTATCATTACCGACGCTCCGCTTGACACGGATGAGCCCATTACTACTCCTATCTGCGACGGATGCGGCGAGTGCATAAAGGCGTGCCCGGGTCATGCAATCACAGATGAGGGACTCGATAGCTGGCAGTGCTCGGTCTACTATAAGGGCGCGCACAGGTCAAATCCGTTTATGACGGACGACTTTTTAAAAGGACACCCCGACAGAGAGGCTATAATTTCCGGAGATTACCGCTTTGATGCAAATAGCGCAAGAGCGATATATCCGAGCCTTAACTTTTTACCTAACACGCAGTGGGGCTATTCCGCTTGCATCTGCGGAAGAGCCTGCGACCATGCGTGCTACGAGCACCTTATCGGAGGTAAGAAAAAGTGAAAGAAAGAATAATTGAGCTTTGTAAAAAATGCGGCGCAGACCTCGTTGGATTTGCGCCGATAGAACGCTTCCCGGAGGACTCCGCCGTACGAAAATTAATGCCCGAGGCAAGGACCGTGATAGGTCTTGCATTCAGAGTACTGCGCGGTATTTACAGAGGAGTCGAGGAAGGAAGCACGTATTATCAATATACCACTATGGCTGTTGAGAATATGGAAGAAACGGTTATGCCAATGGCAACCGTCAGACTCTCTATGATGCTTGAAGAGGAGGGATATCTCGCGCTTCCCCAGCGCCGCCATCAGCAAATTATGGCAGAGGAAAACTCGACCAACCCCGAGGTTGCTTACGATGCCGTTTACAGAGGTCGAACAGAGGAGATGCAGATGGACTTTTCCGAGGCGGCGGTTTTATGCGGTCTTGGTGAGATAGGCTTACACGGGGCGTTGCTTACCGATGAGTTTGGTCCGTTTGTACGCACCTGCTTCGTTCTTACTGATGCTGTAATCGAGCCTACGCCCATAAAGAAGGCTCATCTTTGCGACAAATGCGGAGAATGCATCAAAGGCTGCCCAGGTCACGCAATTTCCGATGACGGTAAGGTCGACCCCTGGCAGTGCGCGGTTTACTATAACGGCGCAAACGGACTCAAAAACCCCTTTATGCCACCCGATGCCTTCCGTAGCTTTGAGGACAGACTTACAATCATAGCGGGAGAAGCAAAGGTCGATCCCGAAACCGCAAGAAGGATTCTCGATAATATCTATTTCTACCCGCCCGCGCAGCACGCATATCAGTGCTCTATCTGCGGAAGAGCCTGCGACGTTGCCTGCTACGTGCATCTTGAGGAAAAAGGCGTACTAACCAAAACCTTTAAGACTCCTTTCCGACGCCGCGAGGAATGGAAGTTTGATATAAAGGATTTTGATAATTAATGAAAAAATAACGGAATGCCCGATATGAAGGCATTCCGTTATTTTTTATTCTTCTTTTAATTCTCTGCATCTTCCGACGCGGCTTTCTCTGCTTGCCTTTTTTCGGCGTAGAGCCTGAAGAAAAATATCGCAATTGACACAAGGGTAATAATTTCATTAATGATTACCGATATAGATCCAACAAATATTGCATAAATTATCTGTGTTATGCAAACAAATATTCCCATTATCTTGGTATTTTGCGGTTTTTTCTGCCAATAACCAAACGTTGCAAAAATACAAGAGAACACAGAACAAATACTGTAAACGTTTTTCCACGTCAGTATTATAGCACCGACTCCGATACTCATAAAGAAAGCCAGCCAACCTCGATTTCCGCTTTTTCCCTTGAGGGAGAGTATAAAGAACGTAAGGCTGCGCAAAACGCCTACAAGAGATACTACCATACCCGAGGTAGCACCCAGCAGAAGAAAGTGGACTATCCATATAACGTCGGCAGAAAGCTTTGTAGCTAATATCCGATTTCTCGTTTTCTGCTGAAAGATAAGAAATCCAAGTCCGATCGCAATAAAGCCAAGGCTTTCCGCTATTATTTCCATAGGTCCCATATTTTCAAGCTCACCTTATAACAATGCATTTATTCGACTCTATTACCTTACCGCGATAGGATGCAGGCTCTACGGTAAAATTAGCCGCTATTTCCACGCCGTCCTCATACCTCGTTACGCACACTCCGTTATCAAGCACGCGATAGGACTCTATAAACACAAGCTGCCTATCCCAAAGCTCGGAATATTCCTTTGCCGCAGCCGCGATCACAGCCGCATCGGCATCAAGCTCCTCGGGACTGCCCGACGTCAGATCCTCTTCTCCCATCCAGTTATTGCTGATACCCGTAAATACGTTTTTCTTTGCGGATAAAAATTTAGAGTTAACATAAAACACCGGTTTGCCGCCGAGAAGAGTCATCGTTGATACCGCCTCATCCCCCTTTATTGCTGCATTGACGGTGGCGGAGGAAACGTTATAAAGCACTATACCGTGGTAAATAATCTCCATCATCGGAACAACCGCGGATACCATTTTATAGTCCTTCGCGAGGAAGGAAAGTCTACTTGAGCGGAAGCAGTTATAAAGCGAGAAATCAAGCTCACCGACGGAGAAGTCACGCATTCCCTCAGACGAAAAGCCGCCAAGCTTTTCGGTATATAACTTCATTGTTCTGCGAAGTATTTTAATGGACTCGGAAAGCGTTACTCTATGGTTTTCATCGAAGCACGTATCAGGACGGCAGATGCTAAGACAATCGACGTAATGAATTCCAAGAAAACCAAGCTCATAGAGGTCGTTAATATCTCGTTCGGCATAACGAAGCTGAGTTAAAGGGCACGCAGCATACGACATACCTCCGCCCCAATTTCCGTGAGATTTGAGGGATCCGTCAATGCGTTTAACAAGATCTGCAGTATCGAACGTGCTTGCTATTTCGTAGTGGTCCGCGTGATTGGTATGGCAGGTCAGCTTATATCCGAGAGCGCGCACGTGAGCGACAGTTCTTCGAAGCTCCTCGATTCCGCCGAGCGCCTCCTCGACGGGAAACAGATCGGGCCATCTTCCGTCGTGGCCTTTCGCGTTCCAGCCGACGAGAGATATTTCCGCGCCCTCAACTCCGTGAGCCTTAAGTCTGTCCGCAAGCAATCTCACATCGGCAAACGTGCAGGCAACGTGCATCGGCGGCTCGTTTTCGGGCGTCTGATGCAAAATCTCCGGCGGAACGGGCTTCCAGCCCATACGGACTCTGATAAGCGGATATTTACAAGCGTATTCAAGAGCCTCACGCTCAAGGTATTTCTCGGAAAGAGGTCTTATTTCACCTTTTTCAAGGCGGTAATTTCTTATAGCCCGCGCTACGTCGTTATAATCCGAGCCTGCGGGAAGCGTTATAACTCTGACGGTGATATCATCACCGAGAGGCTGAGCCGTCGTTTTGACATTAAAGGAAACTGCGTACTTACCGTCCGACAGAGATGCGCTAAGAACGTAATAATAATTATTCTCTATCATAACCACGTAAGTTGCGGCGTCCGATGCGGACACGAAGAAGGAGAGTGACGGATTGTCTATTTTTATCTCTTCCCCATCGCCCTTACCGTTAAATCTTATAAGCGCCGTCCCGGATGCCTTCTCATCACCCGGTATAAGGTAGTAGCCTCCGTCACCTACCTTACGGGAGAAAGCATCTGCTGTGATATCAATAGCATTTTTATTGGCAAATCTATCAGCACCGAGAGAAAAAACTCTTATATTCCCCTCGCGCCTCTCGCAAAAATCGAGAATAGCTCCGTCATCACTTCTTGCGTAAAACTTCAATTCTTCCATATTTACACCCTTTTATTAATTAAAACAAATATTATTCATATCTGCTTTTTTAACGTTGTTATAGCATAAAACTACGCATCTTCGTATTGATTTTAACATTTATATATGATATAATCAATACAAAAAGCAAACACGAATTTTGTAAAAAGGAACATTTTTATGAAAACCGAGAATATAAATCCGCATATTCGATTTGCAATGACGTTTCGCTATCCTATAAAAGAAACACCGCTGGTTGCATATGACGCGCGACTGTATTATATCACAAAAGGCAAAGGCACGCTTACCGCAAGTAATAAAACGCTCGAATTTGAAGAGGGCTGCGTGCTGCTGGTACCTGCCGGTATACCGTATTTATTCTCTTCGAATGAAAACGTATACTGCATATGCCTTAATTTTGATTTCACAAAAAGCAATTCCGATATAGAAGAGCCTATGTTCCCTGCGGATATAAAAAGCTTCAATGCCGACAGCGTATGCGACAAGGTGGTTTTCGAGGAGCACCCGATTTTAAACGAAGCCGAGGTTTTTAACTCGCAGCAAGGACTGAAAGCAAAATTTGAGAAGATAGAACTCGAATTTATATCTAAAAAGCACTTATATCGGGAAATAGCTTCCGCAGAGCTTAAGGGAATAATATCAGAGCTTCTGCGCTCGAGCATCTCGGGGCATTCTATTGACGAGAAGATCAACCGAGTGCTCGCATTCGTTCAAGAGCATTATTCAGAGGATATACAAAACGGAGTTATCGCGGAAAAATTCGGTTATCATCCGTATCACTTGAACAGACTTATGAGGGCGGCGCTCGGAACAACACTTCATCAGTATCTTATATTCTACCGCATAGAAATGGCAAAAAGATTATTAACGAGCACCGACCTTACGGTAGCGGAAATCAGCCGCAGGTGCGGATATAATAACTTCAGCAATTTCTCCACCGATTTCAAAAAGAAGACAAGCTACACCCCGCTCGCTTACAGAGAGCGTAGCGCAAGAAGATAATAAAAAAGCAATATACCAAGTGCTCAATGCTCGAGTCTTAGTATATTGCTTTTTGTTTATTTCAAGCTAATTTGAAACTTTTGTTTACAAAATTCGTTTTTTCTTATCTTCTCTCAGCGCCAAAGGTCTTCTGGAGCTTCTTCATAACTCCGTTTGCAACCTCTTCAATTTCCTGAGAAGTAAGCGTTTTTTCATCAGAGCCTACGGCAAGGCGGATAGTAACCGACTTCTTACCCGCCGGAACCTGCTTACCCTTATATTCGTCAACGAAGGAAACGCCGCGAAGAAGTCCGCCCTTTGCCTTTTCCATGGCAGCCGTGTAAATTTCTTCAAACTTAACCATAGAATCAACAAGGAAGGAAATATCGTAATCGTTGATAGGATATTCCGCAAGATGAGTAAACTTATTAGTTCTCGATCTGAAGGGGACGAACTCGTCGATATTAAGTTCAACGAGAACCGCGGAAACAACCTTTATTCCCGCTGTAAGCGCGCTCTTCTTTGAAAGAAGCGCAATGTCACCGATTCTTTTGCCGTTAAGACAGATATTCTGCCATACAACGTCGTCTGCCCAGAAGGGCTTCTCATCTCTTGTGAAGGTGAAGCCTTCCATATGAGTATAGGACGGCATAGCGGCGATAATACCCTTTGCGTGGCGGTAGAGCGACTGAATATCCTCGGTCTTGGCTACGAACGCGCATCCAAGGTGCCTTTCCTGCGTGGGAAGAGCCTCGCCCTTATACTTTTCAGTGTAATTTTTATCTATGAATACGAGGGACTCTTCATAAATATCAAACTCATCAAAGTTACGCTCGTTTTTAACGATAGCGCGGCATATATTGGGAAGAAGCGAGCACTTTACGTACTTCTCTGTGGGAGAAGGGGGAGTTGCGAGAGCAAGAATACCGTCAGTCGAGGGCATGATCGCAGAAACGCACTCATCGCTCATCCAAGGATAAGTGAATATCTCCTGCATACCCGAACGGAAGGCAAGATACTCCTTAACCTTTCTCGTAAGATCGTAGTCAAGCTGATTGATAGCGGAATCAAACGAGGTGGTAATAGTTGTCGCCTCAAAGTTCTCGTAGCCGTACATACGGGCAACCTCTTCCATAATGTCGCACTTCTCTGAAACGTCACCGGTAGAGCGCCAGGTGGGAACAACTATATGCATCATATCCTCGGTAAAGCTTACGTCGTAGCCCATAATACCGAACTTTTTAGAGATAACTTCCTCGGGAATACGCTTGCCGAGACGGCGCTCGAGCCAATCAAGCTCAACGTCTATTTCGGCGCGCTTTGTTTTGTGGGGATATACGTCATTGAAGGCAACTAGCTTCATATCGGGATAAAGCTCTGCGAAGAGCTTCATCGCAAGAGAAAGCGCCTGGTCGCAACGCTCTGCATCAATAGCCTTCTCGTATCTTGAGGACGCTTCGGTACGGTTATCGTATCTCTGCGCGGTTCTTCTTACACCTCTTGACTCGAAGTTTGCTATCTCAAGGATAACGCTGTCGGTTGTGGGAAGAACCGAGTCCTTCGCGCCGCCCATAACGCCCGCAAGAGCAACAGCGCCCTCGGCATCGGCGATTACAAGGTCATCGGAAACGAGCGAGATATCCTTATCGTTAAGAAGCTGAAGCTTCTCTCCCTCACCTGCTCTGCGAACAGATATATGGTCAATAATGTGATCGGAATCGAATACGTGAGTGGGCTGACCTACCGCAAGCATTACGTAGTTTGTTATATCAACGAGAGCGTTGATAGGACGCATACCTACTCTCCAGATGCGGCTCTGCATAAGGAAGGGCGAGGGCTTAACGCCAAGACCTTCAATTTTTGCGCCGATGTATCTTTGGCATCTCTCGGTGTCCTCAATTCTTACGTCGTAAACCTCGCTTACGTTCGGTACGAAGGGATCGAACTCGACGAGAGGGAGATCGTAAAGGGCGGCAAGCTCTCTTGCTATACCGTAGTGACCCCAGAGGTCGGGGCGGTTTGTCATAGACTTATTGTCGATCTCAAGGATGATATCGTTAAGATCAAGAGCATCGGCAAGAGGAGTACCGGCTTTTGCGTCAAACGCGGTAACGTCCATAATTTCGTGATCGTCACTTGCAGGGAAAAGATCGGCAAGACCAACCTCTACCGCGGCGCATATCATACCGAAGCTCTGAACACCTCTGAGCTTTGCGTTCTTTATTTCAACGGGATCGCCCTCGCCGTGCCAACGCACCATAGCGCCGGGGCAAGCAACGACTACCTTCATTCCCGCTTCAAGGTTTGAGCCACCGCACACGATATCCTTGATATCCTCTGTGCCGACGTTTACTTTGCAAACACGAAGCTTGTCCGCATTCGGATGAGGAAGAACCTCAAGTATTTCACCTACGACGATATTCTTGAACTGATCCGCAAGATTCTCAGCGCCCTCGACCTCAACGGTTGACATAGTGAGATCGTACGCAAGACGGGTAAGGTCCATATCGTCGGGAATTTTAACGTAATCCTTTATCCAATTAAGAGATAATTTCATCTTTTATTCTCCTTTCCGCGCTTCTTATCTGAACTGCTTCAAGAAGCGGAGATCGGTGCTGTGGAACAAACGAACGTCATCAACACCGTAACGCATCATAACGAGTCTGTCAAGACCGATGTTTACGTAGAAGCCTGTATATTCATCGGGATCGAGTCCTGCGGCGCGGAGAACGTTCGGGTGAGGAGTGCCGCCGGGCATTATCTCTATCCAACCAACGTGCTTACATACGCTGCAGCCTTTTCCGCCGCAAACAAGGCAGCCCATATCAATTTCAAATCCGGGCTCAACAAACGGGAAGAAGCCCGCTCTCATTCTTACGGGAACGTCCTTGCCGAATACCTTTTGAAGGATGCTCTTTATCATTACCTTACCTGCGGTATATGTGAAGTCCTTATCAACGATAAGCGCCTCATACTGGAAGAACGCTCTTTCGTGACGCGCGTCGGTGGTCTCGTTTCTGTAAACTCTGCCGGGATATACGAATCTGTAAGGCGGTTTATGAGTCTGCATATAGCGCACACTGTCACCCGTCAAGTGAGGACGAAGGCAAAGCTTCTCGTTTGCCTCACCCGAGTCGTGCCCCTCGAGCCAATAAGTATCCATACTCTCTCGTGCAGGGTGGTTCGGAGGGAAATTGAGGTTATCGAACGCATAGTATTCGCTCGTGATCTCGGGACCGGAGAACACCTCGAAGCCCATAGAACGAAATGCATCGTTGAGGTCGTAGCACATCTGCGTGATAGGATGAAGGCCGCCGATCTTAGGTGTGGTTCCCGGAAGAGTGAAGTCAAAGTCGGGAGCTATTTCCGACGCCTTGAGCTTGAGAGTCTCACGTCTGCCTTCTATCTGCTCGGAAAGCAGATTTTTAACGTTATTCACCGCCTTACCCATCTCGGGGCGAAGAGCGACGTCAAGCTTGGGTATCTCCTTGAGAAGCTCGGTCACGCTTCCCTGCTTACCAAGGAGCAAAACCTTTACTTCCTGAAGCTCAGCCTCGCTCGCAGCGGCTTCGATCTTCGCTGTTCCTTCTCGGAGCAGCGCTTCAAGTTTTTCTTTCATTTCAAAATCCTCTTGAATATATAAATTTTATTTTTCTCTAAAAAACAAAAAACTGCGTTTTCCTCTCTTGGAAAACGCAGGGACGGCATTCGCCGTGTTACCACTCTGCTTCACTTACGCCTCGCGGCATAAATCTCATCAAGTGCTAAAAACACTCTCAGCGCGATAACGGTCGCTCTCCGATGAAGCCTACTCGCATAACAGCTTTAAGCCCACAGCTCACGAAATGAATTCGCCAAAGTCCGCCTACTGCCTCGCACCAAACGGCAGCTCTCTTGAAGGTTTCTTTTTGGTTACTACTTTTCGCTCAAACGCTTTTACAACATTGGTATTTTATCAAAGAAACGTATTTTTGTCAAGCATTTTATGAAAATATTTTTTCTTATTATAAAATAAAGAGCTTTTATTACAAAAATAAGGCTGCACAGAATTATCCGTACAGCCTTCACAGCCAAAACTGTTTTTTATCCGAGAATAGTGATAGGACAGTAAAGAACGGTAGGTCTGCCGTCGCACTCGACCTCGAGAACTATTCTGTTCTTCGCGTCAACAAAGTCCCCTGCTTTGACTACAACCTCTGTTTCGGCAAGAAGGTTTTTTGAGTGACTTGTCCATTTGGTAAGTAACAGAGATTTTTCTCCGCCTTCAACGCTCAATCCGTCGGGAGTTATCCAATTAAGAGCGAGCGTATACGGCGCGTCATCGTGATCGTGATACTTGTTTAAGAATTTAACCTGAATGCGAAGCTCTCCGTTCGGCTTGATCTTCGGGCCGTCGGGAAGCGTTATTATCGCGTGATACGCAAACCCCTCAAACTCAAGAGTATACGGCTTGATCCTGTCAAGCTTATCCTTCGTGCGTTTAACAAGATACATCTCGATATCGTAAACGTCACTTGGAATATATTCCTCACCCTCGGTTATGGAAACGTCGGATTTGTTTCTGTCGATATTGACCTCGAAGTTGTTAAATAAAGCTCCGGGCGCGACTCTGACTACTCGGTCTGTAAGCGCCGAACAGGTTGTTGGAAGAGATCTTGCGCTGCTTGCTCTGTTAAGTGAGAGTGTGACTATTTCATCTCCGAGGTGCTCACGCCAATCCTCGGGAATACCCGCCATACCGTTAAGAATACCGAGCGTTGCTCCCACGGTCGCTCCCGTGCAATCGGTATCGTCTCCGCAGTTGATCGCGGCTATCATAGACTTCTTGAAATCTCCCGCCCCAACGAGAAGACCGAGAACAACGTAAGCTACGTTCGAGGGCGCTTCAAACCAACCGTCACCAATATCTGCATTCATCTCTTGAACGGCATCGCGCATCTCTCGCGCGCTCATTCCTTTATCATAAGCGTCAATAACGAATTTTACGCTCTTCGCAACACGGCACTCCTCGGGAATTGCCGCAAGACCGAGATTTATGCATTTTCTGATATCCGATATAACAAAAGCCGCGCTCTGCATAGCGCCGACAAATGCCGCAGCGTACGTTCCCTCTCCCACGCCGTGGTCAACCTTTGCGTCCTCTATGGCATATTTTGCCGTCGCGCCCGCATTACCGGGAGTAACGCATGCCCATATCTCGGTTCTTATCCAAGCGCCGTTAGAATCGCGCCAGCTATTATCATAATCTCCCGCAAGAGGAGGAAGGAGTCCTCTTTTCATATTTGCTTTGCCTATGCCGTACTCATTCCAATAAGGAACGATATACGAAAGCCAATATTCACCGAGCAGCGCAGAATTGATTTTTTTTGCTCCGTCATGCTCAAGCGCAAGAAGCCATATGAGCTGAAGATCAAGATCGTCGTTCGGAAGAACCTCGCCCTTCTTGGTAACAAATCCCTTGATATCAAGATATTCCTTCGTGCCTTCGTAAGGAGTTCCCATTGTGCCGCCGATATTCTTACCGAGCCAGCACGCCTTTACTTTGTCATAGTATTTTGCGTAATTAAGCTTTATCATAAAAAGCACCTCACTTAATATAATATTCGGTTAATTCCTTTAATCGGGCGAGTGAAACCTAATTCTAACACACCCGGGTAAGAAAAAGAAAAATCACGTTCTCACCTATAGCTCTATTCTATCATATAGGAGCTTAAAAGGAAAGTACGTGATTTTACCTATTTGTGCGTTTTTTTACATTTTAGAAATCAATATCTCTGTTTTCAAGCGCCGCAAGACCCACTCTGAACGCTCTTGCCGCAACAAGCCTATCCTCTTCATCATCGGACTCCAGTCTCGGAAGAAGATTTCTGAAGAGCTCGCCTTTAACGCTCATATCGCGCTTGAGCTTCTCCGTTCCGAAGAGAGGAAGAGTTTTATCAATCATATCAAAGGAATAAAGTCCGAACGCCTCGGAATCAAGGTTCTTCGGAATAATAAATCTCGGGTCAATATCTCCCGTAACCTCAACGCGAAGAGCAGTTTCGATTCCGTATTTCTTCTCACTGATAAGACGGCTGATACGGTTGATTATCTCATTATAGGCATTAACGCCTGTAACGTCTATCTGCTCAGTATGGAAGGTAAGATGACCGAAGGTAAGCTTTCTTACGTCTATCGAGATACCGCCGTTCTTATCGTCAACGATGATAAGGTTTGCTCCGCCGATGCCGGGATTATCAAAGCCCGTGCACTCAAGTGAGCCGCAATATGTATAAAATGAAGCTCCGACTCTCTCGGTATTACCTGCAGCGTGACGAGAGCCGAACGCATAATAATCCGCGCCGAATCTCTTGAGCTCGTCGGTGGAAATAGGACAGAATTCCGAGCCGATACGTCCGTCAAGATCCGCATATCCGCAAACAACGTTTATTCTTGAAATATCGTCAACGTGGCGGTCATAAAGAGGATTTTCCGCCATTCTGGGAGTGCGGAAGCCCCAACCGTAAACGGTAACGTTAAGCTCGTTTATATCAACTCTCGAAAGGTGCTCATCCATAATAACGTGGCAATTCTGCGGAAGTCGTCCCGAATTATATATAGGATTATTCTCATACGAATCCGAGCTGCCGGGCGCGATAACAAAGATTGCATCGGGGCAGTTTCTGAACTCTCTGATAAGGACCTCCGCGGTAGTATTCGTAGCATATACCGTATCAAAGATATCGCCGCACATAAGAACAACATCAATACCTCTGTCACGCACGTACTGCATCATTCTGCTGAACGAGTTTCTCAGCTCACGGCGTCTTTCCTCGCTTTTTTCGGCGGAAAGCCCTGTATACGGAGTATCAAGATGAATATCTCCGCACTGCAAAAATTTGATATGTCTTTTTTCAGTTGTCTGACCCATGTCAAACCTCCGTCGTATTTTAAAAATAATTCTCTATGCTAAGTATATCACTAAATTTGACCTTTTGCAATATTTTTTGAAAAAAAGATAGAAAACTCTTGCAAGAATCGTAAAAATATGTTACAATATTCTCAAATAAACCGTGGCAGAATGAAAAAGCCTTGAAAATCGGGCATTTTTTCCATTCTCCGCGTTTTTTAAACCAATGCAATCCGATAAGAAAGGAGTAGGCTTATGTTAAATCTCGCAGTCAGAAATACGGGAAAGCTTATAAGAGAAAAGTCAAAAAGTGAGAATATCCGTCTCGGAAGACTTTTCACCAAAAAGAACTCGGCGCGTCTTATGGCTAATATGATAAAGCTTGATGACAGCAAGAATGCCTACACCGTTCTTGATCCCGGCGCGGGCACGGGTATACTCAGCGCGGCTGTTATAGAGCATATCTGCAAAAATGCGCCTAACTGCCGTCAGATATTCCTTACCTGCTACGAGGATGACGTTGATTTTATCCCCATGCTTGAAGATAACCTCGAGAGGATCAGAAAGAAATGCCGCCACGATTATGACGTAAGGCTCTTCGTTACGGTCTATCACGAAAATTATCTTATAGACGTAAGAAATCACTATACCGTTACCTTCTTCGATACGGTCGAGGATAAATTTGATATCATAATTTGCAACCCTCCTATAGATCTTATATCCAAGGGCTCAGAGGAGGCGCAGAGCGTCGGCGGAGTTACAATGCTCAAGGTATCCGCTGCATTCCTTTTCCTTAAGGTTGCGTCAGAGCATCTCGAAGTCGGGGGAAAGCTCGTTATAATGCTTCCGACAACGGTTGCCACCGCATCGTCGCTTACAGAGATACGCAAGAAGATCGCGGAAACTCTCTCTATAAAAAAGATCCACCTATTCGTCGGAAAGCAGAAGAACACCAAGCGCGCAATACCTCTCAAAAAATCCGTTATTATTTCATACGAAAATACGGATAAGCGCGAGGATATAGTTATTACTACGTCAACGGACGACGGCTCTGAAGCAAAGCTCGTTACACTTCCTCCGCTTTCCTACGACTTTGTCGTTGATAAAAACGACGGCTCGCTGACTCTGCCGAAGAGTCTTGAGGAAACGAGAATAGTCAAGTATATCGGCGGTTTCCCCGAAACGCTCGGCTCACTCGGACTTAAGATGAGCACGGGACTTGTTATAGATTCGAAGTGCAAGGACTTGCTTTACGACAAAGAGATGCCCGGAACCGTTCCCGTTATACGCCCATCCGCAATGATAGCGGGCGGTATAAAAATACCGATGCCGGGAGCAAAGAAGCAGTATCTGATGCCGACGAAAACCTCGCTCTTCCAGAGAAACAAAAATCTTATCATAATCAAAAGAGTTCCCGCGAAGAGTGATGACAGGTTTGTAAATACAGCCGTTTATTTCGCAGGCCAGCGTCCTGCAAACCAATATATATCGACTCACAACAAGATAAACTTCATCGACACTAAGGATAACAAAGAGGAAATGTGCGCACGCCTTGTATTCGGTCTTTTCGCTATCCTTAATTCGACGATATATGACAGATATATTTCCATAGTCTCAAAATCCAAGCAGATAAATTCAAAGGAAATGAAGCAGCTTCGTCTGCCCCCGAGAAATCTTATCGAAAATATGGGTATGAGACTTATGGCGGGAAGGGACAATTCGGTTGCCGCATGCGACGCGATAGTCAATCCTACCCTTCACATTAAAATCAAATAGTAAAAAAGCGGACTGTTTCAAGGATCACCTTAGGAACAGCCCGTTTTAAATGATAATGGTTATAGTAAGTCGAAATAGCATGATTTCACGCTATTTCGACACAATATCTATGATATTGTGCCAAATTTTTTATAAAAATTTGGACTAACCCATTGCAATGA
>JAFQPR010000027.1 GCA_017411605.1 Clostridia bacterium
CCTTTCATCATAGAAAGTTCCGACAGAACAATCGAGTCTTTATGTAGAAAAGCGCGAGTGAAAAACTTGCGTTTTTCTCCTTTTATCCAATTCAACTCTTGCGGACTATGAATAAGTCCTTTTTCCATTTCATTGTTGCAAAAAGGACAGTTCATCATATTGACCTCCTTCAATAGAGCAGAAAACGCCCATAACTTATCAAAGCTATGGGCGTACTGTCATTCTTGTATAGATTGATTTCCCACAACCTCATCGGGAAACTATATTTAGTGGAATAATTATATCATAATATTATGAATATTTCAACCGTATTTGGAAGATTACACTCTAAAGTCAATTATCCATACCGCAAGCTGTTGCTCGTTTGATCAAAGCTCTGTCATTCATGACTGCCTGATAAAAGCGGAAGCCTCCAGCAAAGTTGTATGCTGTATAGCCATTACCTTCGAGAATGCGGCAGGAAATATAGCTTCTGAGCCCACTCTGGCAGATCACGTAGACGGGCTTACCGGGATCCACTTCGTCAAGACGTTCTCTCAGCTCGTCAACAGGAATGTTGTAAAAGCCCTCGATATGACCTCTCTGATATTCTCCGACTGTACGGGTATCAAGCAAGGTTACGCTGCCGTCTCGCGGAAGCTTATCCGCGTCTTCAATATGCCACTGCTTCATAACACCGCTTGCGACGTTGTCGATCATAAAGCCAGCCATATTCACGGGATCCTTTGCGGATGAGTACGGAGGCGCATAGGCGAGATCAAGCTCACCCAGCTCTGTCGCCTTCATACCCGCACGAATTGCTGTTGCAAGCACGTCAATGCGTTTGTCTACGCCATTATAACCCATGATCTGAGCACCGAGGAGCTTATACGTGTTTTTTTCAAAGACGACCTTCATCGTCATTACCATCCCACCGGGATAATAGCTTGCATGACTCATAGGAGAAAGAACAACGGAATCGGTCTCATAGCCCAAGCTCCGCGCTTTCTTCTCACTAATACCGGTTGTGGCAGCGGTCAAGTCAAAGATCTTGAGAACACTGCTTCCCTGCGAGCCACCGTAGCGACTGTCAATCCCGCAAATATTATCTGCGGCGATTCTTCCCTGCTTATTGGCAGGACCGGCAAGAGGGATCAGATCATCCTCACCCGTTACAAAGTTTTTCACCTGAATGGCATCTCCGACTGCATAGATATCTGGTACGGAGGTTTCCATTCTGTCATTGACAACAATGCTTCCCTTCAAACCGAGTTGAAGACCTGCATCCTTTGCAAGTGCCGTATCGGGTGTGACACCGATTGCCAATGCCGCCATATCCGCGTGGAGTATACATTCTCCGCTCAGTGCGACATCAACGCCATTTTCGGATCCCTTGATTTCTTCCACTGCGTGCCCGAAAACAATGTTCACTCCCTGCCTTCTCAGCTCATTATGGATAAAAGCTGCCATTTCGGGATCAAATGGGTTCATAAGCTGATTTGCACTCTGAACAACAGTTACGTTGATTCCCTGTTCTCTAAGGTTTTCAGCAAGCTCCAAGCTGATAAATCCACCGCCTGCAAGGACAGCAGTTTTGGGCTTCTTTTGATCGATATAGTTCTTAATGCGAAGAGTATCCTCTACGGTGCGAAGCGTAAAAACGCTATCCTCACAACCAACGATACTTGGCTTGATAGCCTTTGCTCCGGGGGATAAAATCAGCTTATCATAGCTTTCCGTAAAGCTTGCTCCTGTTTTCAGATCGGTTACGGAAACGGTTTTGTTTTTCGCGTCAATACCGTTTACCTCGTGACATACCTTGGCTTTAATTTTGAAACGCCGATAAAAACCTTCGGGCGTTTGCAACGTCAAATCCTCTTTATCTTCAATAATACCGCCGATATAATACGGCAGACCACAGTTTGCATATGAAATATAACCCGAGCGCTCAAAAATAATGATCTCCGCGTTCTCGTCCAATCTTCTTATTCTTGCCGCAGCAGTTGCTCCACCGGCAACCCCACCTATAATTATAATTTTCATAGGATCTCCTTTTATAATCTTCGATAAAAATTAAACATATAAGTCAATATTTTACTCTCTTATAATTTAAAATCAGATTTCCGTTTTCATTTTCCGCTTTGACAAGCTCATATTTTGAAATAGCAGAATCCATAAACAAAGGTTTGCTATCCTTATCTGCAACTATCGGAGCAACAACAAGGCTAAGCTCATCTACCGCGTCTGCTCTCTCGAATGAGCCGTTAATTATACTGCCGCCCTCGAGAAGCAATGTTTTGCATCCGAAAATACTTTTCAGTTTAGATAACGCAAGCTTTACGTCAATTGAGCTTTCACCCGCGAAGATATACGAAATCTTCTCCGCTTCAAGATATGCAAGATAGCGATCATCTACCTGCTCCGATAGCACCTCAATGATCTGCGCACCGTCATATCCCGGATCTCCATCGGTATCGACTATCTTATTTGATTTCCAGCCAAGCTTACCGTGAGTATCAAAAGCAACCGCATAAAATCCGCTGAGATCGTCTACTATATAATCCTCTTTTTTATCAACGCGGTCGGATCGGAACTCGTAATCGGCAAGGTTGGGATACCATCCGGCCGTAAAGCTGCTTTCCATAGTGACACGGCCGCAAATAAATCCGTCTGCATTTAATTCTCTGTTTAAACGGTAATATATTTCGGTTGCTCCAACGCACTCGGGCTGAAATAAAAAATCACCCGTAACCTTTCCGTCAATACTCATAACCATGTGGCATATAATATGCGGTCTGTTCATCGTTTTACCTCTGCATTTTTATTTAACAATTTAATTTTAACATAAATAAAACAATTTTTCAACTCTAATAAATATATAAGAGGTCGGCGCAATTTTTACAACTTGAGCTAGCCTCTTACTGCTTTTTATCTACTCAAATAACAGATTACCCTTAACTTTGAGATTTATTTCTTGCTCTTCGCTATTCTTCCCCTTCTCTGATAGTCGGCGTTGATTTCATCACTCCAATCCGCGCCGAGAGGTGCGCTTGCTCTAACGTTGCAAACGGCTTTCGCAACCGACTCGTAGAGGATATGCGTACCCTCTCCGTCCGCGTTGTAGTTCACAGCTCTGTCACGGCTGATGCCATAACGCGCAGCCGTTTCAACTGCGTCAATGTTTGCTCCGATGAATAAGAACTCCCATCCGTATTTCTCCTTCTGACGCTCGATCATCTTTTTGACCTGCGCGCTTGTATAACGATGGCTTGCGTTCTCCTGTCCGTCAGTTGTGATAACGAACATCGTATGCTCCGGCACGTCCTCGTTACGAGCGTACTTATGAATGTTTCCGATGTGGTGAATTGCGCAGCCTATTGCATCGATAAGCGCTGTGCTACCGTAAGGAACGTAATCCTTTACGGTCATTTGCGGAACGTCCTGCAGTTTTATACGATCGTGCAAAACCTTACTTGTTCCGTTAAAAAGTACCGTTGAAACGAAACATTCTCCATCCTCTGCCTTCTGTTTTTCAATCATCGAATTGAAGCCACCTATGGTATCACTCTCAAGACCTGACATTGAGCCGCTTCTGTCCAGAATAAATACGAGTTCAGTAATGTTGTTTTTCATAATAGAAAACCTCCCTTTGTTTGTGTTGTGCCTTCATTATAATGATTATAGCACTCACCAAGAGAGGTTTGGTCGCATAGCAAGCGACAAATTATTTAAGCTGACTATCCCATTCGCTTTCGCGAAAACCAACGAGAACAAAGTCATCTCCTACAAGCAAGGGGCGCTTTACGAGCATACCGTCGGTTGCGAGAAGCTTCAGCATCTCTTCGTCGGTCATTTCGGGAAGCTTGTTCTTTAAATCTAGAGATTTATATAACAAACCGCTGGTATTAAAGAACTTTTTAAGGGGTAGACTGCTTTTCTTGTACCATTCCGTCAATTCATCAAGCTTGGGATTGTCGAGCTTAATATCCCTAAACTCGTATTCAATCCCCTGCTCATCAAGCCATTTTTGCGCTTTCCTACACGTTGTGCACCTTGGATAACAGATAAATTTAAGCATAACTTCACGCTCCTAATAAGCTCTGATCAAAAGCAAACAGAGCTTCGTTTATTTCATAAATATTGTAATTTCCCTTTGATATAAAGTATTCTATAATGATATCAAACTTATTGCTGCGAGATAACGCATAACCCGCCTTGCGGAGCATATCTTCGGTTTCGTAAATCGAAAGCTCCAAAGCTATCGCAAATGCGATCGCCGTAGGCTTGCTAGGTCTATAATGAACGTCACTGCGGATTTTGGAGAACAGCTTACGGTCAATATTTGCTTTTTTATAGCACTCAGTGTCGGTCATACCCTTTTCGTCGATCTTGCGCAGGAGCATCTGAGAAAAGCTCTCGTCAAGCTGTTCAATCTTCGCCTTCAAGTCATCTTCGGTAGCGATTGACATGCATTCGATAAAACTGTCGAACTTCTCTTCTAATGACCTTGATCGGGCGGATGCTCCGGTATTAAGCCTGCAGCGATTAATACTGCGATCCGTATACGCTTCAACGTAATTATCATCAATATATTCGACAATATCAAAAAACAGCTTTTCACTGATTTTGTAAGATTTCTTATCAAATATGACGATATAGACCGTCATTTCGTTTTCAAGAAGAAATTCACCTATCATATCAATAGCAACCTTTAATGCAAGGTCTTTCGGATATCCGTAAGCACCGGAGGATATGAGCGGAAAAGCAACGCTCTCACATCCCTTTTCTTTAGCAAGAGCCAAGGACTCGCGATAACAGGATTCAAGTAATGCCTTTTCTCCGTGCTTGCCGTCATTATAGATAGGACCGACGGTATGTATTACGTACTTTGCAGTCAAATTATATGCGCCCGTGAGCTTCGCCTTACCCGTCTTACAACCGCCAAGCGTTCTACATTCGGCGACAAGTCCCTCGCCTGCGGCGCGGTGAATAGCACCGTCAACTCCACCGCCACCGAGCAGCGACTCATTCGCGGCATTGACAATGGCGTCAACTTCCATTTTTGTTATGTCTTGTCTTACTATTTTAAGCGGCATTGACATCCCTCCTTAAATAAATTTTCTTATCGTTACCATTGTTTTATCGTGAAAAACAAATAGTTTTCATAATTTTTCCTCGAATTCTTGGCAAATAACTCTTTAAGTCTATTATACCATACAAAACAATTATTTTCAACAGAAAACACATCTTATGATGATACAATTAGAATTTTTAATTAACTTCGGGTAGTTTTATTGACAAACTGCATTTAAAAGATTATAATTCTTATTGTTAAATTTGTATATTAACGGAGAAATTATTATGCCGCTTAAGATAGCTTTATGGACATTCGGCGTGCTTATTGCACTTGCCGTGATAGTGCTGATAGCTTCCTTTATATGCTATATGCGAGTCTTTTACTCGCCGAAAAGAAAGCCTATGGGACAGAATGACTTTCCTCTCCCGCCCGGTGATATCTACAAGCCGTATTATCCCGAGATGATAGAATGGATGAAGACGATACGCGCTATGCCCCACGAAACGATCACCATAAAATCGCATGACGGACTATCTCTTTCGGGTAATTACTATGAATATAAACCCGGCGCGCCGATTGAGCTTCTGTTTCACGGATATCAGGGATGCGGTGAACGCGATCTTTCCGCCGGAGTTGAGCGTTGCTTTGCTATTGGAAGAAGCGCTGTAATAATAGATCAACGCTCTCACGGCGCAAGCGAGGGACGTACGACAACTTTTGGTATTAAGGAAAGATTCGATTGTCTTACTTGGATCGAGTACATAACAGAACGTTTCGGAAAGGATACTAAAATAATCCTTACGGGCGTTTCTATGGGCGCGGCTACCGTTATGATGGCGGCTGGCGAGAAGCTTCCCGAAAACGTCGTTTGCGTTCTCGCAGATTGCGGATACAGCTCCGCGAAGGCCATAATAAAAAAAGTCATTCGCGAAATGGGGCTCCCTGCAGATCTTCTCTACCCCTTCGTACGCCTCGGAGCTTTCGTTTTTGGTGGCTTCAAGTTGGAAGAAACCTCACCACTCGAAGCAGTCAAACGCGCAAATGTGCCAATCATATTTATTCACGGTGACAATGATGCCTTTGTTCCCCACTCAATGAGCGCCGAGCTCTACGAAGCATGCGCCTCCAAGCATAAGAAATTCGTTATAAGCCCCGGCGCGGGACACGGCATTGCATACCCTGTTAATAAGGAACTTTATATAGCCGCGCTCCGCGATTTCGAGGAAGAAGCCGGATTTTTGAAATAATAGACAAACGGGCTGTCGCATTTAGGCATAACCGAATAAAAAACAGGGGTATTGTGAAATAAACACAGTACCCCTTTAATAGTAAGCACAAATTTGAGGAAATCAAGGTCGAAAACCTATGGTTTTCCTCGTTTTTATTAATGTTTTTTATTCTACCGTCGTTTTCTCGCTCAGCGTACGCTTGTACGCTTCTCGCTTGTCAGCCGACGCTTTCTGCTCTAAATCCGTTCACCCCAAGTTTCTGATCTCATTAAGAATTCGCAAATCGTGTAATTACAACCGTGCTTTACCGATTTATCATTGATATGCCTGAATTCTTAATGAGACAGCCCCTCTTTTTTGATCGAGGGACAGGGGGATTCAGAGCGAAAACCTTCGTTCTATAAGGAGAGAGGATAGTTTTTCAATTATGAATAAGTTCTTTTTATGAGGATAAACTACTCATTAAGAACTATGAAAGGATATAATTTATGATTGAACAGGATACAGTTAAACTCCTTCGCGAATGCGATGCCGGAATAAAAATGGGAGTTTCCTCTATAGAAGACGTTTTGAAATACGTAGAGTCCTCGACGTTTGAGCAACGACTTACTAAATGCAAGGATGAGCACGATAAGCTTGCAGACGAGGTCGTTTCCCTTCTCGAAAAGTACGGAGATGACGGTAAAAATCCCAATCCAATTGCTAAGGGTATGTCAAAAATGAAAACTACTATGCGACTTGGAATAAATGAATCGGATAAGATCATAGCAGATCTTATGACGGATGGGTGCAATATGGGAGTTAAATCCTTAAACCGCTACCTCAATCAGTACAAAGCTGCAGACGAGGTTTCCAAGGATATCACGAAAAGGCTTATAAATCTTGAAGAAAAGCTTGCTATTGATATAAGAGAATTTCTTTAAAAAAGCACACCGAAAGCGGGATTTTGCTCCACTTTCGGTGCGTTTTTTATCATTTTTTGTTCGTAGTAGCTTTTATAGCATGAAGAAGCGCGGTCTGATCGGCATATCCGCATTTTTCAGCTATCACGTCCCACCGTTCGCCAAGCTCACGCATCTTCAGCGCAACACGAACCTTTAAGTTTCTTAAATACTCGTAAGGGGTTTGATCAATATATGATTTGAATTTGCGAATAAAACCGTCTGTAGACATACCAATTTTTTCGGCAACCTCAGCAATAGTGATATTTTCAGACATTCCCGCGTGCATTAATTCAAGCGACTTTATGATAGATGCATCCTTTAAAACCTCAGAGCCGTTTTCTTCTGCAATCTTATGGGACAAATAAATGCAAGTATGCTTAAGGTACTTTTCCATTTCCGCGTCTTTTCTCGCCATCTTATTTCTGCAAAATGTAAAAAATACATTGAGCGCAGACTCTATTTCCGGCTTTGCGTGAGGATCAATACTGATAACCTCTTTGGATAAAATAGGAGGAATAAGCTCAAAGGTTGCATACGTATGATCAATTCTATCCGTAAGCGATGAATAAACGTGAACCCCTGCAAACGCGGGAAGCAAGTAAAGTTTTCCTGCTTGGAAAGCATAACTCTTACCGTTGGTAATATAGCCTCCGACACCGCTATGTATATAATATAATCTATTAAGCTTACTTGGCATATCGTTATTCCAAATATCAGGCGGCTCGCATCTTCCAAATTCGGAAAACCCCGTAATAATATCCATATTTGCACCTCGCGTCGATTTTTAACAAAAAATAATCTTTTGGTGTCATTGTATAACAAGATATATTGTTATAAAATATACACAAAGGCTCCTGCCTTTGATGAATATATTTTATCATATTAGCTAAAACTTGTCAACCGCTAATGTGTATAAACTTTATTTCGGAAAAATACCAAATCGAAAAAAATCACAAAAAAAGGAGAAAAACATGAAAAAGAAGATCATATCTCTTATTTGTCTATGCTCCATACTTTTTGGAACGGTGGCAACGGTTATACCTATAAAATCGTATGCAGCATCGGAAGAAACAGAAACTATTGAAAGGAGTGATGTTCCAATGAAGCTTTGGTACACATCAGAAGCACCAAAAATTAACGAAAACGAACCGAGTGCTTCGGGAAGTAAGGACGGCGACCTCGGCTGGGAATATTATTCGTTACCTATAGGAAACGGATATTTCGGAGCAAGCGTATTCGGAAGAACCGATACCGAGCGTGTACAATTAACCGATAAAACCCTTTCAAATCCCGAATACTTTAAGGACTCAAATGGCAAAAACTATACTGCCGGAGGACTTAATAACTTCTCCGAGACTTATATTGATTTCGGTCATACAGATGTTTCCGACTATATAAGATACCTTGATCTTAACACAGCGATCTCGGGTGTCGAATATACATACAACGGAGTTAAATATACGAGAGAGTATTTCGCTTCTTATCCGGATAACGCTTTGGTAATTCGTCTTGATGCGAATTCCGACGGCGCACTTAGCTTTACTCTCCGCCCCACAGTTCCCTTTGAACAAAGCTATGCTGCATTCGAAGGTGATGGCGGCTCTAAGTCCGGTACCGTTGAATCAAAAGTAGAAAACAACGTAGGATACGTAGAATTATCCGGAAAGATGGATTATTACGGAATTGATTTCTACGGTCTTTACAAGGTTTACACCGACGGCGGAAAGATAAGCGCGTCCACTACGGATATAACATATACCGACAAAGACGGAACTTCTATTACAGATACAGACGGAACTATCGTTGTTTCGGACGCAAATAGCGCGTATATCGTCGTGACCTTTGGAACAGACTACGAGTTATCGAGCGAGACCTTTACCGAAACGAGAGAAAACAAGCCTACTCAATTTACCGATCTTGAGTATGCAAAGGCGAAGGTGCTGGCAAAGATGAACGCAATTGACTCGAAGATCAAAAATCTCGGGTTTAATGAAGCTTATCAGCTTCTGAAGAAGACTCACACAGATGACTACAGTGATCTCTTCGGAAGAGTTGATATCAGCCTCGGATTTAATGAAAGCGATCTTAGCATTTCGACAGATAAGCTTATTTCCGATTACAAGGCAGGAAAAAAGAGCACGTATCTTGAGGCTCTCCTCATGCAATACGGAAGATATCTGCTTATCGCTTCTTCAAGAAGCGGCTCTATGCCTGCTAACCTACAGGGCGCATGGAACGCGTATAATAACCCTGCGTGGGGCTCCGGATACTGGCACAATATCAACGTTCAGATGAACTATTGGCACGCATTCTCGACAAACCTCGCAGAAACGTTTGAAGCATATATAGATTTCAACGCAGCATATATGGCGCAGACCGAAAAATATGCAACGGATGAAATAGCAACCTACAATCCCGATGCACTCGGAAAAGACGGTGGTAACGGATGGGTTATAGGTACGACTAACTACCAGAATGATCTCACGACAGACCGTTTGTCTGTAGGTAACCTCGGATTTACAACTCAGCTCTTCTGGGAATATTACTCATACACCAAAGAGGAAACAGTTCTCAGAAAGGTATATGACGTGCTCGCGAATGCCGCAAGATTCATAACAAAGGCAGTAGAGCTTGACGAAGACGGACATTATCTCGTTTCCCGCTCTGATTCCCCCGAGATGAGGGTTGACGGCTCTTGGTACGAAACAAAAGGAACTACTTATTCTCAGACTTTTGCTTATCTCAATAACTATAATGCTCTTTTAGCCGCTGAGGAGCTTGGAATACTTCAGAATGAGGAATTGCTCGCCACCGAAGAATACTCAATACTCAAGACGGTCATGGAGCAGATAGACAAATACGATCCTATAGTTGTCGGACTTTCGGGACAAGTCAAGGAATTCCGCGAGGAGACCTATTACTGCTCATTAGGTGATGATCCTCATCACAGACACATCTCTCAGCTTGTAGGATTGTTCCCCGGAAATCTTATCACACCATCAACGCCCGCTTGGCTTGATGCGGCAAAGGTTACGCTTGACGAAAGAGGAAATAACACAACGGGCGGATGGGTATATTCCAACAGGATCGGATTATTCGCAAGAGCCGAAATGGCAGAAAAAGCGTACGGTCAGCTTGACGCGCTTATTTCAAAGTCTCTTCAGCCCAACCTCTTTACAAGACTTTGGCACGTTTTCCAGATAGATGCAAACTTTGGCGCAACAGCCGGAATGACCGAAATGTTGCTTCAAAGCCACGACGGCTGTATATCACCTCTCGCAGCTCTCCCCGCAGCCTGGTCTGACGGCTCGTATACCGGACTTGTCGCCCACGGTAACTTCGAGGTAAGCGCAGCCTGGAGCGACGGCCTCGCAACTCAGTTCGACATTCTCTCGAAGAAGGGCGGCAACGTTTCCGTACGCTATCCTTCGATAAGCAGAGCTACTGTCGTTAAGGCTTCGAACGGAGAGGTCGTTGAATATACATCATCAGGCGACATTATTACCTTTAATACCGAGGTTGGCGAGACCTACGTGATCCGCGCCTTTGAAAAGGTAGAAAAGCCTGCTGCTCCCACCGAGCTTGATTTCTACAGATTCGGCTTTGGCAGCTTCAATCTTTACTGGAAGGCATCTGAGAACGCAGTAAGCTACAACGTATATGTCGCGGAGGAAAGCGCCCCCGATTATACACTTCTCGGAAACGTTAGCGGTAATGAGTTCCGCTATACTCCCAAAACCGAAAAATACAATCTGAGAACGACCTTTGCGGTAACTGCAGTAAGCGATAAGGGCGTCGAAAGCGAAAGAGCGCTTTGCTACTTCAATCCTATTGATACTACTGCTACGATAAATGATGTTTCCGGTCATATTCTTGAATCCGGAAAATTCCAGGTCGTTGTTGACGCAAATGAGATCACAGCAAAATACAAGCTTTACGAGCTTGCCGACGGCGATACCGAGTATTCGCTCATCGCCGAGAGCGGATATCCCGTAATAACGGTCGATACATTCAATGCTGAGAGCAAATACGCCATCTCCGGCGTTTCCTTCTATGACGGCACAGAATCCGATCTTAAGCTCATAAGCCGTCTTAACGGAGGTAGCGCGAGCTTCAATTCAAACAACGTATTTGACGGCAAGGAGTTTATTGGCGCAACCAATGCGCCTTCAACCGGTACCACTTACGCTTATTCAAAGCTCACCGACGGTATTATCGACCGAGACAACATCACTAACGGAAGATTTGCCTGCACTAAAAACAGGCAGGCAGACGGTACTCTTGATCTTGGCGGAAAGTATCTTCTCTCCAATCTCAGAATATACGTATTCGGAGTTGAATACGGCACTAATTTGACCATTGACGTTTTCGCGAACGGCGAATGGAAAACGGTGTTCTTTAAGGAAACCGTAGCCGAAATCAAGGAATACTTAAACGCATCGGATAACTGCCTTTACATTGATCTTGATGCAGTTGAAGCCGAAAAGGTAAGATTCTACGCAAAAACATCGGCTGAAACCGAATACTATGTTTCCTACTTTGAAATGGAATGCTCGGGTATTCTTGTTGAGGACTTCGGTGAATACAGCGAAAATATTCTTTCGGGCAAAACGTTCATTCCCACAACGGCTGCAAAAAGTTTGCTCTACAATTCGTATTGGGATTATCCGTTGCTTACGGACGGAATGCTGGCTAACAGCTCGGGACGCTTCTCTACCAAAAAGCACGGTGATGCAGATCTCGTTTACGCCGAGGCTGCGGTAAATCTCGGAAACGAATACGTGCTCTCTAAGATCAAAATATACGACTATATCGGCGGAGATACCGATTATTCCGATAATACCGCTTATTACCTTGGAAAGAATTTCAAGCTTGAGGTCTTCTCCGGCGGAAAGTGGGTAACGCTTGCAAGCTATGCAAACAACTCGGATATTCCGATGAGCCTCAGAGTAAAGAGCGGTAAAACCGGTCATGGAGAAGGTTGGCTGGAGTTCGACGCAGGAAACATCAAAGCCAGCGCTATAAGATTTTATTGTGAAACTATTGATACCTTCTCTGTCAGCATATACGAGATAAAATGCTCGGCATATCTTCCCGAAGCAGAAACCAAAACAAATATACTCAGTGGAAAAACGTTTGTTCCTACCGACGAAGCTTATGCGCAAGTTTTTGGCGACGATCATACCAAATACGGTTACGGAACGCTTACCGACGGTAACAAGTCCGCAAACTCAGGAAGATTTTCATCGAAATACAGCACATTTGCCGATGCGACCATAGATCTTGGCGGAGAATACGCTCTTTCCACCGTCAGATTTTACGATTTCGTCAAAGATACGACCTACGAATCACTGACCGAGAACTATATGGGTAACAACTTCAAGCTCGAGGTATTCTCGGACGGAGTATGGGTCACGGTAGCGGATTATGCATCTGTGACAGACTTGATAAAATATCACAGAATAAGGACCGGTGTGAACGGACACAGCCAAGGCTGGCTTGATATAGGCGTTGACGGAATAAAGGCAACAAAGATAAGATTCTCCTCAAAGGCTGTCAGCGGTACTACCGTTAGCATTAATGAAATAGAAGCTTTCGGTACGCAGATCGCTTCGTACGGCGAGCATGAGGATAATATTCTCCTTAACAAGCCGTTTGTTCCTACCAACGAGGTTAAAGATTTTATATACAACAGTACCTTCGGATATAACAAGCTCACTAATGGTACGGCAACCGGTAACGACAGACTTTCAACGAAGACAAACGTCAAAATCGATGCAACCGTTGACCTCGGCGGCAGATATATACTTGACGTGCTGAGAATATACGAGCACTCGGATAACAACACCAAGGGAACCGCGAAATTCGTCGGTCAGAACTTCAGAATAGAGGTGCTGACGAACGGAAAATGGATAACCGCCGTAAGCTATGCTTCCAACGACGATATTGAGACTAATCACAGAGTAAGCGGCTCTTCCCTAGGATGCACGAGCTGGCTTGAATTCGATATGGGCGGCATCATAGCCGAAAAGATCAGGATCTACTCGGAAAGTCTGAGCGATATGGCTGTCAGTATCAAGGAGATCACTTGCTCGGGATACGAGTTGAGCGAATTCAGCGATATAAACGATGATAATCTTCTTGCAAACGCGACTGCGTCCCTTATCAAAGGAACTGCCGCATCAGAGCATCCCCTTTCCAACGCGACAGACGGAAATGATAGCACCTATTTTGAGGCAAAGGCTACCGACACTTATACGGTAGAATACGATCTCGGATATATCCGTTCTGTTCACGAGCTTAAGATCTGCGAGCTGATCGATCCCGCAAATCTTATCGGCGGCGTTCTCTCGACGGCTTCGGATAAAACTACGATAGAGGTATATAACGGCAACGAGTGGCTGACCGTTGTCAGCAACGTGTCTCTTGACACTAAATACTTCTACAACACCTTTAGTCTTTATGACATCGAATGCAGTAAGATACGCATAACGTTCAAAAACACGCGTCTTTTCGACTCCGAAACAACATACAGATGCGCAAAGATAGGCGAAATCATTTGCACTTACCGCAACATCGGTACGGACAGAAGCTCAATACTTGAAATCTATAAGAAGCTTGACAAGCTCAATATTAACACACTTGAGCACTATAATGCTATGAATACGTTCCGCGACGGTCTTGTCGCTCTCAGCATGACTAATGAGGTAGCAATGGATCTTACCGCGAAAATGAAGTCGTACTACGAGACTGCCGTCAAGGATCTTGTTTCCGGTATTTCATTCGCCCCCAAGACGAGCATAACACTTGGCGACAGTATAGTATTAAACGTTTACGTTCCTGCGGATTCCCTTATTAAATTCACGTTCAACAACGTCGTTTATGATGACCTGGGCGCTCTTAAGGAAAACGAGGTAACGCTTAACGGCAAGGTATATTACCTTATAAAAACTCCCATAGCGGCTTCTTCCGGAGCTGATGAATTCAAGCTTATCACAACGGTTGACGCAAGCGATAATATCATTACGGGAACCTTTACGGTAAGCATTCCCAAATATGCAAATAAAGTATTTGAAGGCTCATCCGACGTTGAAAAGCAGTTATTGAGAGACGTTCTTTCATATATCAGAGCAGCTTACAAGTACTTCGATGCAACAAATACGGATGCCGTAGCGCTTATTGACTCCATTATAGGCGCGAGATATGATGAAACCTCTCCTTACACGCAAGAAGGAAGCGCAGAATCCGTAACTCCCGGTCTTAAATCTGCTACGTTTGCTCTCACCTCTACTCCCGCCCTTAAGTTCTACATAACGGATGGCGCGGATATTTCAAAATACAGCTTCAAGATAAACGGCAGATTGTACGATTATGAAATCGGAACCGACTCGACAGGCACTTACGCCAAGATAAATATCTATGCTTACGCAATGTGCGAAACTGTAACGTACTATATTGACGGTGTTGAAACCGGAAGCTTCCATATTGCAAGCTATTACGAATGGGCTAAAACACAGAACAATGCTGCGCTTGTTACACTTGTTGAAAGATTCTGGAAATACTGCCAGAGCGCAAGAGATTACAAAAACAGCGTAACGCTTAAAATCAACTATGTTGACGAGGAAGGCAACGCCGTTGCCTCCTCCAAAACAGTCCACGTAGCGAAGGGCGGTAGCTACTCCGTTGAGTCCCCTGCCGTTGATGGTTATTACACAAGAGAGCTTTACGTTAAGGGCTCACTCGAAAACAACGGTACATTGAACGTCGTTTATAAACCGATTCCTAAAAACATTGATGCTTCTTACGTAGAAGAAATCTTACCCAACGTTGTTGCGTGGGGTGACTCTATCACTTACGGTGCGCTTTATAACGACGTAAGCTATGCTAAAAACTACGGTATTGATCTCGTTGCGCTCGGAAGCGCCGAAGGCGGTCTTCCCTACGTTGACGTGCTTGAAAATCTCATAGCATCTAAGGTATTCAGTGGCATTGACGTCGCTAACTGCGGTGTCGGCAGCGATACGACCTGCCAGATCGGCGCAAGAGCGAATACCGAGAGTAATTATCTTTATCTCAGCGCGGAAACGGTAGTTTCGGACTCCCCCATTGTTATTCCTCTTATGCACGAGGCTGAGTACGGCAGACTCGGTATTCTCCGTAAGGATATAAGAAGCACGACAAGTAACGTACGTATAGTCGGAAAGGA
>JAFQPR010000028.1 GCA_017411605.1 Clostridia bacterium
AGCACTAAAAATGGTCGGAGTGACAAGATTTGAACTTGCGACTTCTTGCTCCCGAAGCAAGCGCTCTACCAAGCTGAGCCACACCCCGATTGGTGTAAAACGATATTTTTTTGTAAGTGGTCAAACATGTGGTCAGACCGAAGATTTGATGATTTTTCGACATTCGGGAGAGCCGAAAAAGTCAGTGTTTTCAAGGGTTTTCGGCTCTTCTCGAAAATTCTACGCCGAGCGTGGTGATTGAGACCCGAAACTGGCGCGATACCACCTTCGCTACGCCTCGAACAATCAAATGCATAAGGTTGTGTAAAAACACCACGCTATGTATTATAACATAACAAACGCGGTTTGTCAAATGAATTTTGAAAAAAATTGATAAAAATTGATTATAGTAAATTCTCTGACTAAATCCAACTCTAAATTGTATTGTTGAATTTATTTTGAAATTTTACTTTCAAATATTTAACAGTGTTGGGGGAGTATTTTAATATTGACAAATTATAAATAATATGGTAAAATATTTGTCGGTTTTATTAAAATGGTTATAAGTTTTTATTTTGGAAGGCAGGAAATATGCTAGATTCGGTAAGCGAGATTAAGAGAAGAAGAACCTTTGCGATCATATCGCATCCCGACGCGGGTAAAACAACTTTAACAGAGAAATTCCTTCTTTACGGAGGCGCTATTCAGTCCGCGGGCTCGGTTAAGGGCAAGCAGTCGGATAAGCACGCGGTTTCCGACTGGATGGATCTCGAAAAGCAGAGAGGTATTTCGATAACCTCGTCTGTTCTTCAGTTTGAATATGACGGATATTGCATCAATATTCTTGACACTCCCGGTCACCAGGACTTCTCTGAGGACACTTACCGTACCCTTATGGCTGCGGATAGCGCGGTAATGGTTATCGACGCGGCGAAGGGTATCGAGCCGCAGACCCGTAAGCTCTTTAAAGTCTGCGCTATGCGCGATATTCCAATCTTCACGTTTATAAATAAGCTTGACCGCGAGGCTCGCGATCCTTTTGACCTTCTTGATGAGCTTGAGCGCGAGTTCGGTATAGGCACTTATCCTATGAACTGGCCTATTGGCTGCGGTCAGAATTTTAAGGGAGTTTATGACAGAGATAAGCGTTCGATCCTCTCTTTCGGTGACTCTCACCGAGGTAGGGAAAAGATACACGGTATAGACTGTGACATTACCGATACGGAAAAGCTCGACGAGCTTATCGGCGAGCGTCTTCGCTCCGAGCTTTGTGAGCAGATCGAGCTGCTCGACGGCGCGTGCTTCGATTTCGACCTTGAAAAGGTTCGACACGGTAAGCTCTCGCCCGTGTTCTTCGGCTCGGCGCTCAATAACTTCGGTATCGAGCCCTTCCTTGAGCATTTCCTTAAGATGACGACTTCTCCCTTGCCAAGACTCGCAGGCGAGGACTTTATTGATCCCTTCGATGAGGGCTTCAGCGCTTTCGTATTTAAAATTCAGGCGAATATGAATAAGGCGCATCGCGATAGAATCGCTTTTATGCGTATCTGCTCGGGTAAGTTCGTGCGCGACCGTGAGTATTATCACGTCCAGGGAAAAAGAGCTTCAGACTCTCTCAGCCGCAGCAGATGATGGCTTCCGAAAGAGAGGTTATCAATGAGGCTTACGCAGGAGATATTATTGGCGTTTTCGATCCCGGTATCTTCTCGATAGGTGATACGATCTGCGAGCGTGGAAAGAAAATATGCTTCGAGGGAATCCCTACCTTCGCTCCTGAGCATTTCGCTATGGTAGAGCAGGTAGATTCAATGAAGAGAAAGCAGTTCTCAAAGGGTATGAACCAGATAGCTCAAGAGGGTGCTATACAGATATTCTTCGAGCCTAACTCCGGTCTTGAGCGTGTTATCGTTGGTGTTGTCGGCGTGCTTCAGTTTGAGGTGCTTGAATACAGACTTAAAAATGAGTACGGATGCGACCTTCGCAGGAGCACTCTTCCTTATCAGCAGATAAGATGGATCGCAAACGAGGGACTTGATCCGAAAGCTCTTAAGCTCTCTCACGATACTAAGTGGGTGCAGGATTTCAGGGGTAATAATCTACTCATCTTCACGAGCGAGTGGAGTATCCGTTGGGTGCTTGAGGATAACCCCGGTCTTGAGCTTCTTGAATTTAACAAGGGCTCGCAGGGAGATAATGAATAATTTTCATGTTTGACTACAATTGTTAGCATGATGAGGTATTTTTTAGTCAAAAAAGGACTTTTTTATGAGAATGAGAAAAAAGAAGCACGGAGAGGAAAGACTTCTTGCGTGCGGTGAGTTTGTTATTGATAAGCCTGATTTTTCGGCGATCTGCCAAAAGCCTCCCGTTTGGCTTGAAATAGGAGCGGGTAAGGGTGGATTTGCTTGCGGAATGACGGCTAAGTATCCTGACGTGTCTTATTTTGCAATGGAACGCGTTACGGATTGCGTAGTTCTCGCGGCAGAGCAAGCTAAACGTATGCGCGACGAGGAAGGCAAATGCGGAAATCTCAGATTTATAATTGATACCGCGGATAATCTTACTAAGCTTTTTCCCGAGGAGAGCATTGATGCTATGTTCCTCAACTTTTCCGACCCCTGGTCAAAAAAGGGGTATGCAAAACGCCGCTTGACTCACAGGCGATATCTTTCTGTGTACTTTAACCTGCTTAAGGACGGAGGCGTGCTTACTTTTAAGACCGATAACGTAGGGCTTTTCGACTTCTCGATTGAGGAGATCGAGGCTATGGGACTTAAGTGCGACGTTATAACGCGGGATCTGCACGCATCCGAGTATGCGAAGAATAACGTGGTTACCGAATACGAGGCTAATTTCTCCTCGCAGGGTATTAAGATAAATATGCTAAAGGTAACAAAGCCTTTGGGATTTAAGCCCGAGATACCCGAAAATCTTTCACGCGATTACGTTAGACGCGATTACGAGAATTGATCAACCTCGGTGCCAAAACGCATTTTTGTCTGCTTTTTATTGCCGTCTTTCGCGCCTAGCATTTTTAGCCGGGCGCTATTAATTTGTTTTAAAATTTACGGGAGGTAAATATGGACGAGCTTGTTCACCGCGGCCACAGGAGCCGTATGAGAAGAAAGTTTTCAGATTTCGGCGCTCGGGTTTTCGATACGTATGAGCTTCTCGAAATGCTGTTGTACAATACCGTTCCGGTAAAGGATACGAATCCAATCTCCAAAAGACTTCTTGCAGAGTTCGGATCGCTTGACGGAGTTCTTTCTGCTGATGCCGAAAGCCTTATGAATGTTGATGGGGTGGGAAAGAAAACTGCAGAGATGCTCGTTACAGTCGGCGAGGCTCTGGAAATTTGCAAAACTGAATATGAGAACTCGACTGACAGCAGAACGTTTTCAAATTATGCTGAGCTGGGTGAGTATCTCGTTAAGTATTATAAAGGTGCCAAAGAGCGAAGTGTTTTGCTTCTCAGCTTTGATAACAATATGAAGCTTATCGGAATGGATGAGATATACAGCAATATAGATTTCGAATCGGGCGCAGTAATTGCTAAGCCGTTTATCGATGCCTCTATATACAGATCGGCTTCGCTTGTTGTAGTAGCTCATAACCATCCGTTTGGTCCGATCTGCCCAACAGAAGGGGATAGGCAAACGAACTATCTTGTTGAAGGAGCATTCGATAATATCGGCGTTCTGCTTGTTGAGCATTACGTTGTATGCGGAGACGATTATCTCGGTTTTATGTCACATATGAGTACCGCGTTTGCTCAAAGGCCCGCACTTCGCAAATTCTTTGAAGGGAAAGGCGGTGTGATCGGTGTTTAATAAAGATTGCAGAGAATATCTCGCAAGACTTATTTCTTTTGGAAATCCTCGCGCCGCAGAAGAGGACGCGGATGCTTTGGCAAAAAAATTCGATGACCTGAACTATCTGTTGCACGTCGATGAGTTTGCTTTATCCAGAGCTGACGAGGTTGATAAAAATACGTCATCGTACATCAGACTTGTTTCGGCGTTGTGTTCGAGAAGAATTACAGATAAGTTCAAAAATGGAAAGAAATATTCACAAAACGAGATAAAAGAGTACATAATAGGTCTGTTTTTCGGCTTAACGGTAGAAACCGTATATATCATACTTTTTGATGAAAACGGCAAGCTTATATCTGCCGAGCATCTTGGTGACGGAACGGTTAACGCATCCGGGTTCTTACCGAGAAAGCTTCTGGAGGTCGTGCTGAGAAAAGGAGCAAAGAGTGTAATAATTGCGCATAACCATCCTTGCGGAAGGACGGTCCCGTCAAGAAACGACATCATAGCAACAACTATTGCCGAAAACGTCCTTGCTGATGCCAACGTAGAGTTTTTGCACCATTATATAGTTGCCGGCTTCGATATCGACGATTGCCTTAACGATACATTTGAAACCATTGCCGGTGAAGACGATTATTTAAACGTTTCGGTAAATCGAGGTAAAAAAAGAAAGAGTTGAGCAAAATCCATTGATGCGTGTTTGCTTTTGACCGATTTTTTGATTATTATTAAGAAAGGATATATAGATGCCTTTTGTTGGAACTTTAATTAATTTTGCGTGTATAATTGTCTTTTCATTTCTCGGTTCTCTCGTAGGAGAGAGGATACCCGAGAGGATAAACAGAAGCGTGTTCCACGCTATTGCCGTATGCGTAATGTTCGTTGGAATAGAGGGGGCGCTCGAAGCTCCGAATGAGAATTGTCTGACTACGTTATTTGACAGTGCGTCGCTTACAAAATTTGTTATAGTCATTCTTTCGATGGTTATAGGAACGGCTGTCGGAGAGCTCATCGATATTGATAAATGGGTAAATAAGCTTGGAGCGAAGCTTGAGAAAAAGCTTACCAAAAAAAGCGTCGCTGATGACGGCGTTTTTGCGAGAGGCTTCGTGAGCTGTACGATAATGACCTGTGTCGGCGCTATGGCGGTGAACGGAGCGATACTCGATGCGAACGGCGAGCCCGATATTCTTATAGCAAAATCGGTTATAGATGCTATTTCGTGCTTCGTTATGGCTACGTCACTTGGTATAGGATGCGCGTTTTCTGCATTTCCTATGCTGATTTATCAAGGAGCAATAACTGCGCTCGCGCTTATTGCAACCTCTGTTATACCTGCAGCATCAATATATTATCTTGCTGCCACAGGCTCCTTGATAATCATACTTATCGGTACTAATTTTATCGGAGCGACAAGTGTAAAAACCGCAAATATGACGCCTGCGGTATTCGTTCCGCTGATACTTGTTCCGATTTTTGAGCTTTTCTCGTAAAAGCTGTGTTGAAAAATCCGAAAATCAATATAAAAACTCCCTAAAAGGTCTGTTTTTGAGTCGCAAAAACAGACTTTTTTATTTTTGTCAACTTTAAACAAAAGACAAACTCCTTTTTTGTATAGCGATAATTTCTGCCCCAAAATAGCTATGAATTGTATTAATTTTCAAAAAAAAGAAATTTTTTAAAAAAAACTATTGACAAATGCAATTAAAATGGTATAATATTAAAATGCATTATAATCGCATACTATGGGTGAATTATGCCTTTTTTTAGGTCAGACCACCGAAAAAAAGCCGCAAAATTCGCAAATTAGTGGATTTTTTGTTCCTTAATATATTATAGTTAAAAAATTCTGCGATCGAACTTGTAATTTTTGAAGAATGGAGTGATTCTTTTTATGATGCTTAAACCCAGGAAGCTTGGCACTAATGTCAGACATAGCTTTTCCAAGATTGAAGCAGCGACGGAAATGCCGAACCTCATCGAAGTTCAGAAGGATTCGTACAAATGGTTCCTTGAAGAGGGCTTTAACGAGGTGCTCCGCGATGTGTCTCCCGTTGTGGACTACACCGGAAATCTTTCTATCGAGTTCACCGATTTTACGATCGACCCGAACCCCAGATATTCGGTAGAGGAGTGTAAGGACAGAGCCGTTACTTACGATACTCACATTAAGGTGGGTGTAAGACTCGTTAATAAGGCTACGGGTGAGCTTAAGACAGCTCAGATCTATATGGGTGATTTCCCGCTTATGACAGAGAACGGTACCTTTGTTATCAACGGCGCAGAGAGAGTTATTATTTCTCAGCTCGTACGTTCTCCCGGTATCTGCTACAAGGATGAGATGGATAAGCAGGGTAAGCATAATTATACCGCAACCGTTATCCCTTACAGAGGAGCATGGCTTGAGTACGAAACAGACGCTTCGGGTATTTTCTACGTTAAGATAGATAAAACCAGAAAGCTTCCCATTTCCGTACTTATCCGCGCGCTTTGCCCTGCAGGTCAGGACAATGACGACGCTATTATTTCTATGTTCGGAGATGAAGAGGGACTTATCACTACTCTCGCAAAGGACGAGTGCATAAAGCTCGCGGAGGAAAATAATTCCTCGTTCAGAGATGAAGCGCTTAAGGAGATATTCAAGAAGCTTCGTCCCGGTGAGCCTCCCGTTGTTGAGAGCGCAGAGAACCTTCTTAACGGTATTCTCTTCGATCCCAAGAGATACGATCTTGCTCCCGTTGGTAGATACAAATATAATAAAAAGCTTTCTCTCGCATCGAGAATCGCAGGATTTGAGCTTGCGCGCCCCGTAATCAATCAGCTTACGGGTGAGATAGTTGCAGAGCCCGAGGAGGGTGTTGTTATCACTCGCGAGCTTGCTGAGGCTATTGAGGACAGCCTTGTTAACGAGGTTTACCTTAAGACAGAGCTCGGCAGAGAGGTTAAGGTATTCTCTAACTTCACCGTTCGCCCCGAGCTTATTCTCGGATATGACCTTTCCGACTGCGGCGTAAAGAGAGGCGAGAAGGTAAGAAGCTCTGTACTCAATGAGATCATAGCTGCAGCAGATGCCGACGGACTTGTTGGAGATTCCAGAGTAAGCTACATCAAGGGCGAGGTTCGCGCAAGAATTACCGAGCTCGCTCCCAAGCATATAACCAAAGAGGATATATTCGCTTCCATTAACTATCTGTTCTGCCTTTGCCACGGCATCGGAAGCACCGACGATATCGACCATCTCGGTAACAGACGTCTTCGTTGCGTAGGCGAGCTTCTTCAGAACCAGATGAGAATAGGTATGTCCAAGATGTATAAGAACATCACCGAGAGAATGTCGGTCAATGACACCGAGGATCTCCGTCCCGAGACGCTTATCAACACGCGTCCTGTTGCGACGGCTATCCGCGAGTTCTTCGGATCATCTCCTCTTTCCCAGTTCATGGACCAGAACAACCCGCTCGCGGAGCTTACTCATAAGCGCCGTCTTTCTGCTCTCGGTCCCGGCGGTCTTTCGAGAGACAGAGCATCCTTCGAGGTTCGAGACGTTCACTATACTCACTACGGCAGAATCTGTCCCGTAGAAACTCCCGAAGGTCCTAACATCGGTCTTATCTCTTATCTTGCATCATACGCGAGAATCAGCGATTACGGATTCCTTAAGGCTCCCTTCCGCAAGGTTGACAAGACTACGGGAAGAGTAACCGACGAGGTTGTATATCTTACTGCTGATGAGGAAGACGGAAACATAGTTGCTCAGGCAAACGAGCAGCTTGATGAGAACGGCTACTTTGTAAATAAGAGAGTTATCTCGAGATACAAGACCGAGTTCATCGAGGTTGCTCCCACCGAGGTTGACCTCATGGACGCATGCCCTCAGATGGCAGTATCGGTTGCAGCGGGCTGCATACCCTTCCTTGAAAACGACGACAATACCCGTGCGCTCATGGGATCTAACATGCAGAAGCAGGCAGTGCCGCTTATGATGACGGATTCTCCCATCGTTGCAACAGGTATGGAATATAAAGCAGCGGTTGACTCGGGTACGGTAATCGTTGCAAAAGAGGGCGGTACAGTTGAGCGTGCCGCAGGCTCGGAAATCGTTATCTATACCGATTCGGGCAGAAAAGATACCTATCACTTAATTAAGTTCAAGAGATCTAACCAGGGTACGTGCGTAAACCAGCGTCCTATTGTAAACGAGGGCGACCGTGTTGAAGCGGGACAGGTTATCGCAGACGGACCTGCTACATCGAACGGTGAGATCTCGCTCGGTAAGAACGCTCTTATCGGATTTATGACTTGGGAAGGTTATAACTACGAGGACGCAGTTCTTCTTAACGAGAATCTTGTCCGTAACGACGTTTATACATCAATTCATATAGAAGAGTTCCAGATCGAAGCAAGAGATACCAAGCTTGGTACTCAGGAGATCACTCGCGAGATTCCCAACGTCGGTGACGACGCGCTTAAGGATCTCGATGCGGACGGTATCGTAAGAATCGGTACCGAGGTACGCGCTAACGATATCCTCGTAGGTAAGGTAACACCTAAGGGTGAGACCGAGCTTACTCCCGAGGAAAGACTTCTCAGAGCAATTTTCGGAGAGAAGGCAAGAGAGGTTAAGGATTCCTCGCTCAGAATGCCTCACGGTATGTCGGGTATCGTAGTTGACGTTAAGATCTATGACAGAACGAATTCCGACGATCTTGCTCCCGGTGTTAACAAGGTTGTCCGCGTATACGTAGCTCAGAAGAGAAAGATCTCTGTCGGAGATAAGATGGCGGGCCGTCACGGTAACAAGGGTGTCGTTTCCAGAATTCTTCCTCCCGAGGATATGCCCTTCTTAGCGGACGGTACTCCTCTTGATATCGTGCTTAACCCCCTCGGCGTTCCTTCCCGAATGAATATCGGTCAGGTGCTTGAGGTGCATCTCGGTATCGCGTGCCGCAAGCTCGGCATTAAGATAATGACTCCCGTATTTGACGGTGCGAAGGAAACCGATATTCTTGAGCTTCTTCGCCGCGCTAAATACACAAGAGATATAAGACCTGGTGAAAGTGTTCGCGGTAAGGCTGTATTCATGGAGGTTATCCGTGAGGACGGCAAGCCCGACCTTCAGAGAGTCGATCAGGAAATAGTTGACAATGATGAAAAGCTTCATAACCTTATGAAGAGCGAAACTCTTAAGGTTATTGACGGTAAGGTAACGCTTTACGACGGACGTACGGGCGAGCCCTTCGACAACCCCGTAACCGTTGGTATCATGTACTACCTCAAGCTTCACCATCTTGTAGATGATAAGATCCACGCACGTTCAATAGGTCCTTACTCGCTTGTAACCCAGCAGCCTCTCGGCGGAAAGGCGCAGTTCGGAGGACAGCGTTTTGGAGAAATGGAGGTTTGGGCGCTCGAAGCATACGGCGCAGCTTACACGCTCCAGGAGATCCTTACCGTTAAGTCTGACGATATTACAGGTAGAACCAAGACCTACGAGGCGATCGTTAAGGGTCAGAATATTCCTACTCCGGGTATCCCCGAGTCCTTTAAGGTGCTTGTTAAGGAGCTTCAGTCGCTCTGTCTTGATATTCACGTTCTTGACGAAGATGGCGCTGAAATAGAGCTTTCCGAGTTCTACGGCGACGATGCTCCCGCATACGCAAGCATTGACGAGGTAAACCGTTCTGCAGATCTTGAAAAGGAAGCTGAAGAGGCTGATGACGATGAGGATTCCGATGCAGATTACGAGGATGACGATATGCTTGATGACATTCTCGGTGAGTTTGCCGATGATGAGGATTACGACTTCGCGGCAGAGGATGACTCCTACGACGACGCAGGCGACGAAGAATAATTTAGAGAAGGGATTGGCATCCCGATAAAAAGGGATGCCTCAATATAAAAATCTATGGAAAGAAATGCGTTTGATTCGATCAAAATAGGTCTTGCATCTCCCGAAACCATTCGTTCATGGTCATATGGTGAGGTTACCAAGGCGGAGACGATCAATTACCGTACACTTAAGGCAGAGCGCGACGGCTTGTTCTGCGAAAAGATCTTTGGCCCGACCAAGGATTGGGAATGCCTTTGCGGTAAGTATAAGAGAGTCCGCTTCAAGGGCAAGGTCTGTGAAAAGTGCGGCGTTGAAGTAACCACTAAGAAGGTAAGACGTGAGCGTATGGGCTCTATCGAGCTTGCTGCTCCCGTATCTCATATCTGGTACTTCAAGGCAGTTCCTTCAAGAATGGGTCTTGTGCTTGATATGTCGCCGAGACTTCTTGAAAGAGTAATTTACTTCGCAAGATATATAGTTATCGATCCGGGCAACACTCCTCTTGAGAAGAAGCAGCTTCTCACCGATGATGAGTACAGAGCTGCACGTGAGAGATATGAAGACGATTTCAGAGCGGGAATGGGCGCTGAGGCTATCCGCGAGCTTCTTGCAGAAATCGACGTTGAAAAGCTTGCCGCAGAGCTCAAGACTCAGCTTGCTGAGAGCTCCGGTCAGAAAAAGGTTAAGATCATTAAAAGACTCGAGGTTATCGAGGCGTTCAGAAAGTCGGGCAACCGTCCCGAGTGGATGATCCTTGAAACACTTCCCGTTCTTCCTCCCGATATCCGTCCTATGACTCAGCTTGACGGTGGAAGATTTGCTACCTCGGATATCAATGAGCTTTACCGCAGAGTAATTAACAGAAATAACCGTCTTAAGCACTTCATCGAGATGCATGCTCCCGACATCATTATCCGTAATGAGAAGAGAATGCTTCAGGAGTTTGTTGACGCTCTTATTGATAACGGTAGAAGAGGAAAGGCTGTAACAGGCGCTTCCAACCGTCCTCTCAAGTCTCTTTCCGAGGCTCTCAGAGGTAAGCAGGGACGTTTCCGTCAGAACCTTCTCGGTAAGCGTGTTGACTATTCGGGACGTTCGGTTATCGTCGTAGGTCCCGACCTTAAGATCTTCCAGTGCGGTCTTCCTAAGGAAATGGCTCTCGAGCTCTTCCGTCCCTTCGTTATGAAGCGACTTATCGAAACTCAGAAGGCTAACTCCATCAAGGACGCAAAGAAGAAGGTAGACAGAGTTGCTCCCGAGGTTTGGGACGCTCTCGAATATGTAATCAAGGAGCACCCCGTGCTTCTTAACCGTGCTCCTACACTTCACCGCCTTTCGATTCAGGCGTTCGAGCCCGTTCTCGTTGAGGGTAGAGCAATAAAGCTTCATCCGCTCGTTTGTCCCGCGTTCAACGCCGACTTCGACGGTGACCAGATGCCCGTTCACGTTCCGCTTTCGAGCGAAGCTCAGGCAGAGGCAAGATTCCTTATGCTCTCTGCGAACAACCTGCTTAAGCCCGTTTCCGGTAAGGCTGTTACCGTTCCTTCTCAGGATATGGTCCTCGGTTCTTACTACCTCACGATCGACCATCCCGGTGAGGCAGGTGAAGGCAAGGTATTCCGCAACTTCGACGAGGTTGAGATGGCTTATGAGAATAAGCTTCTCGGAATGCACGCGGCTATTAAGGTTCGCGTAACTAAGGTAATTGACGGCGTAGAGAAGAGCGCAATTATAGATGCTACCTATGGTAGACTTATCTTCAACTCGAAGATTCCTCAGGATCTTGGATACGTTGACCGCTCAAAGGACCCCTTCGCGCTTGAGATCAACTTTGCAACTACAAGTAAAAAGCTTAAGGAGATAGTAGACCTTACCATTAAGTACCACGGCTTTGCCGAGGCTGCTGCTGTTCTTGATAACATCAAGGCTATGGGTTATAAGTACTCTACCAGATCCTCGCTTTCCATCTCGGTTTACGATATGACCATTCCTCCCCAGAAAAAGCAGATCCTCGACGATGCTGCTAAAAAGGTTGAAGAGATCACAGAGCTCTTCAATTGGGGTGAGCTTTCGGACGATGAAAGATATAAGCAGGTCATCTCGGTTTGGGAAAAAGCAACTAACGACGTTACCGACGCTCTTACCGCAAACCTTGATAAATACAACTCGCTTAATATGATCGCTACTTCGGGAGCCCGCGGTTCCACGAAGCAGATGAGACAGCTTGCCGGTATGCGTGGACTTATGTTTGCGACCAATGGTAAGACTATCGAAATTCCCATCAAATCAAACTTCCGTGAAGGTCTTACAATGCTTGAGTACTTCATGGGTGCAAAGGGTTCACGTAAGTCACTTTCGGATACGGCTCTCCGTACCGCGGACTCCGGTTACCTCACACGTCGTCTTGTTGACGTATCGCAGGACGTTATCATTCGTGAGGAAGACTGCGGAGCTACCTCGGGTATCATAGTTTCCGATATCAGAACAGGCGATAACGTTGTTGAAAAGCTCTTTGACAGACTTGTCGGCAGATATACCGTTAACGACGTTGTTAACGATGAGACCGGCGAGCTTATAGTTCCCGCAAACACTATGATCGACGAGGAAATGGCGCACGCTATCGTTGACGCAGGTGTTACTCAAGTTGAGGTAAGAACTATACTCAGATGTCTTGCTAAGCGCGGAGTTTGCGTACATTGCTATGGCGCAGACTTGGCGCACGGAAATCCCGTTGCTATCGGTGAGGCGGTAGGTGTTATCGCAGCTCAGTCTATCGGTGAGCCCGGTACTCAGCTTACGATGAGAACCTTCCATACCGGTGGTGTCGCAGGTTCGGATATTACCCAGGGTCTTCCCAGAGTTGAAGAGCTCTTCGAGGCAAGAAAGCCCAAGAAGCCTGCTATCGTTACCGCTTATACGGGTACTGCTCGTATTCAGTCAGATAAGAAGCTTTCCAAGGTTATTATTCAGAACCCCGTTGAGCCCACCTCGAGTGACGTTGTTTACGATATACCCTTCGGTATGCGTCTTTGCATAGAGGACGGTCAGGAGGTTGTAAGAGGTCAGCAGCTTACTGAAGGCTTCCTTAACCCCGCAGACGTTCTTCATATGAGCGGTATTGATGCGGTTTATGACTACATTATCCGTGAGGTACAGAAGGTGTACCGCGGTGAGGACGTTGAAATCAACGATAAGCACGTCGAATGTATCACACGTCAGATGACCAGAAAGGTAAGAATAGAGGATGCGGGAGATACCGATCTTCTTTCGGGTACTACGGTTGATATTCTTGAGCTTCGCGATGAAAATGAGAAGATCGACGCGAGAATCGCAAACGGTGAGATAGCTCTTCGCCACGCAGAGGCTGCTCCTATGCTTCTCGGTATTACCAAGGCTTCTCTTATGACCGAGTCCTTCCTTTCCGCAGCATCCTTCCAGGAGACCACAAAGGTTCTCACAGAGGCTGCTATCAGAGGAAAGCAGGATAAGCTTCTCGGACTTAAGGAAAACGTTATTATCGGTAAGCTCATTCCCGCAGGAACGGGTCTTTCCCGTTACCGCGCTGTGGAAATTTGCGACGTTGAGAAGAAGGATGAGAATCTTGAGACAGAGGTTGTTTCCTTCGGTCCCGACGGAGAGAGTGTTTCTCTGCTTGAGAACACTTCCGACCTTATCGGAAACGTTGACTGATTTTAGTTCAGTGTAAAATAATTATAGAAAAAGCAAAGAACAGGTAAGCTCTTTTTGCGCGAGCCTATTCTTTGCTTTTTTGTTATATGCAAACAATTATTCTCAAAATACACGATTTTGTTACTTTTAAAACTGAAAGTTGGTATTAATCAAATCAAATATGAATGCTTCTTTCGTATGCCAATTAACAGCTTTTCTTTTTGCTTTGTTTTTTTGGAGGAGCAGTTCTTTATTAGCTTGATACAAACTGTACAAAAAACGGAAGAAAAAATGTACACAGTTAAGATATCCTGTGTCCTTGACAAATTTTTTAAAATATAGTAATATATACTTGTATTAATATATTTAAATAGGAGAACTCTATGAAAAAATCTACGCTACTGAATTTTCTTTGCGATTACGCTAAGAGTATTAGCGAGAGCTTTGGAAAAAGCGCGATAACCGCAGACCACTTTATGATCGCGGTACTCAAAACGATGTGCGATGACCGCGACGGTAAGCTGCCCGCAGATATCCGTACGCCCGAGGTCAGCTTTGAGTTTTTAAAGATCAATACCTTACTTCACCATTATGATATCACGTTCGACGACGTGATTGAAAAAATATCCGATGAGCTGAGATCGGAAGAATACAACTCATCAATGGACGAGTTTGTTTTCAGAAAAATAAAATACACCGCTGAGGCGGAGGCAATAATCAAGACGCGTGAAGAGGTCGATACGGTTGCTTATCTCGAGCTCATTATTAAAGAGCCTACCGATGCTATAAGCAAGCATATCATCTCCGCTACGTGCGTTGCGGAAACGCCTGCGGCAGAGGTTAAAAAGCCCGAGGAGCCTACTCCCGAGCCTGAGCCGACGCCTGTTGATTTCAGCACTCTCTTTGATTTTGATTTTTCGTCCGACTCCGATAAAAAGGAAGAGCCCGCGGATGATCTGAGCGCTACGGAGCAGCTTTGCAAAACCGTTGAAACAACGAAGAAGATACAGGAATTCTTGCTTGACCGAGTATTCGGTCAGGATCAGGCGGTAAACGCATTCGTTTCGGGATACTTCCAGTCAGAGATCCAGAGAGCTATGCGCAAGGATACGAGAAAGCCTGCCGCAATGTTCCTCTTTGCGGGCCCTCCCGGTGTAGGTAAGACCTTCCTTGCCGAGACCGCTGCCGAGGCTCTTAAGCTTCCGTTCAGAAGATTCGATATGAGTGAATATTCCGAAAACGAGTCTAATATTGAGTTCTGCGGCTCGGATAAGGTGTATAAGAACGGTAAAGCGGGTAACGTTACAAGCTTTGTTGAGGAAAATCCCCGTTGCGTGCTTCTCTTTGACGAGATCGAAAAATCGCATATCAACGTAATTCATCTCTTCCTTCAGATGCTTGATGCGGGAAGACTTAGAGATAACTATACCGATACAGAGGTATCGTTTACCGATGCTATTATAATTTTCACGACCAACGTCGGAAGAAGCCTTTACGAGGATACCGAGATATCCAACCTTTCCGCTATTTCGAGAAAGAAGGTCATCAAGGCTATTGCCGAGGATAAGAATCCCTCAACGGGAGAAAAGCTTTTCCCCGCGGCTATCTGCTCGCGTCTTGCGTCCGGTCACGTCGTTATGTTTAACCGCCTTGGCGCAGGCAACCTTTATACTATCGTAAACCGTGAGCTCCAGAAGAGTGCAAAGGGCTTTGAGGATGCTATGGGTATAAAGATAAACGTGGACGAAAAGGTGTCTACCGCGCTTATCTTTTCCGAGGGCGGAAATGCCGATGCGAGAACGGTTAAGGGAAAGACGGGAACGTTCTTCCACGAGGAGCTCTATGAGTTCTTCAGACTCTTCGCGTCGGAAAAGCACGGCGGTGACGTTGAAAAGCTTAAGAGCATTAACGTTAAGGTTGAGTTTGACGAAAAGGACGTCGAGGTATCTAAGCTCTTCGTGAATAACGGCGAGCGCGAGATACTTGTATTTGCCGACGCGGATATGCGACGCGAATGCGAAAGAAAGCTTCGCGACGTCAGATGCTATTTTGCTGACACTATTGCGGAAGCAAAGGAGCTCTTATTCCAGCACGACGTATCCGCAATTCTTTGCGACGTAAGCTGCGGAGCAAAGACCAATATCGAGGGACTTCTCAATGCCGAGGACGTTCAGTCCGTGGGCAGAGATTTCATCTCCTACGTTATTGAAAGATATCCGCTTCCGATATATATTCTCGAAGAAAATACGGGCGATATAAGCAAGGAAGAGCGTCTCTCGTTTATGAAGCTTGGCGCAAAGGATATAGTTACTATAAACAGCAAGCATTCGGCTTCGTTCGAGAACCGCGTTAAGTTCATCTGCGACGTTTCTTACCAGCAAGGTAATATGATAAAGCTTGCAAAAGCAAATAAGGTACTCACTTACAAGACCGCTCAGACGGTGTCCGCAGATCAGAAGACCGCAGATATCAAGCTCTTTGATCTTCGTCTTGAGATGGCTACGGATACCTCGGATTCGGGCAGCGTACTTGATAATATATCTAAGCCTAACGTTTTGTTTGAGGATGTTATAGGCGCTGAGGATGCTAAGGGTGAGCTCAAGTATTTCGTTGAATATCTTAAAAATCCCGCAGACTTTATGCGCCGCGGTGTGAGATCTCCGAAGGGTGTGCTCCTTTACGGCCCTCCCGGTACGGGTAAAACGCTTCTCGCCAAGGCTATGGCAGGTGAGTCCGACGTAACCTTCCTTACGGCTGAAGGAAATCAGTTCTTAAAGAGTCTTATAGGACAGGGAGCTGACGAGGTACATAAGCTCTTCAACGCCGCAAGAAAGTATGCTCCGTCTATTCTCTTTATTGACGAGATAGATGCGATAGGTAAGGACAGAAGCTCCGCCCAGGTGGATAACACAGGCGACGTGCTTACCGCATTCCTCACCGAGATGGACGGCTTCAAATCCGATACTTCAAAGCCCGTTTTCGTTCTCGCGGCTACAAACTATGAGGTTGAGCCCGGACGAGGAAAGAGCCTTGATCCCGCGCTTCTCAGAAGATTTGACAGAAGAATATACGTAGATCTTCCCAATAAGGAAGAGCGTAAGCGTTATCTTAAGATGAAGATATCGAAGAACGGTAACGTTGCTCTCAGCGACGAGCAGATAGATAATATCGCTCTCCGTTCTACGGGTATGAGCCTTGCAGAGCTCGAAAACGTCTTTGAGATGGCGCTCAGAAACGCTATTCGCTCGGGCGGAACCGTTAACGACGAGTCGTTCGAGGAGGCGTTTGAAACCTTTAACAGCGGTGAAAAGAAGGAATGGGCTCCCGAAACTCTCCTTCGTACCGCGCGCCACGAGGCAGGTCATGCACTTCTTTCGTGGATATATGGCGATAAGCCCTCTTACCTTACGATAGTTGCAAGAGGAAACCACGGCGGTTATATGCAGCACGGCGAGAGTGAGGATAAAGCGATCTATATGAAGTCCGAGCTTCTCTCGAAGATAAGGACCGCTCTTGGCGGAAGAGCCGCAGAGCTTGTATATTACGGTGAGGATGACGGTGTTTCGACAGGGGCATCGGGAGATCTCTATACCGCTACCAAGACCTGCGAGCGAATGATTTGCAGCTACGGTATGGATGATGAATTCGGACTTTCTTACATTGATGAAAACTACACGGCAACCGACCTTGCAAAGGATATCAGAGCAAGAATAAACTCTGTTCTTGAGGCTGAGCTTGCGAATGCTCGCGAGGTTATTTTGTCCCAGAGCGAGGCTATGGATAATATCGTCAGAGTCCTTATGGATAAGAATCACCTCAAGGGTGACGAGATCGATGAGATCTTCAGAAAATACGTAAAAAGAAAATAAATAAAATTATAAACGGAGGATTTTAGTTATGGCAGATTTAGACATGAAAAAGGCAAGAGAAGTATACGCTTCTCTCATCAGTATGCTTGATAGCATCAACTGGAGCTATGAAAAGGAAGAAGAAAAGCTCATTATCAGAAGCGGAGTAAACGGTGACGACCTTCCCGTAGAGTTCCTCGTTGTTGTAAATCCCAAAAATGAGGTAGTTCAGTTCATTTCTCAGCTTCCCTTCAACGCTCCCGAGGATAAGAGAATAGATCTCTCTATCGCTGTAAACGTTGCTAACTGGGGACTTTGCGACGGTTCGTTCGATTACAACGTAACCGACGGAAGAATTATTTTCCGTATGACCTCAAGCTACCGCGAGAGCGTTCTCGGTGAGGAGCTCTTCAAGTACCTTATCATGGTTGCGGCTTCGACCGTTGACAGATACAATGATAAGTTCTTTATGATATCCAAGGGAATGATCTCTATCCAGCAGTTCATTCAGCAGGAAAACGAAGACTAATTACTAATACAAATTTAAAAACAAAGCACGCGGCGTAGGAGTTTAACGTTCCTATTACCGCGTGCTTTTTTGTGTTAATTTTAATTATATGGTATGAATATGTAAATAATTATAGGTAAATTACTTGTAATTGGTAACGTCACCTGCATCAAAGGTGATATCAACCGTCACCTCGATGCCACCTCTGAGTACAACGAGCGTTAGCGTGTCACCTACTCTCAGATCGAGGGAAATATCGATAAGATGATGATTGCGCGTTATCGGCTTTGTTTTTCCGTTTAGCATGGCGCTCAAGATGATATCGTCGGCAAAAAGAAGACCCTCTGCGGCGCTGCCCTCGTTAACGGTCAATATTTTAGTGCTTTCCGAAATTTCAATTTTACCCGTTTCGGTATTAAATGCTGCTTTTGAGTCGGTAGGTATTATGGAAATACCCATCATAACGCGCTGCACGGTCTTGAGCTCCGTACCCACGCAATTGTCGATTATATTATCCGCAACGGCTCTGGCAACGTTTGAGGGGATGGCATAACCGATGTTATCAACCGTGTCGTCCTCGAGTTTTGCGCTGACGATACCTATGACCTCACCGCGGTCATTGAATAGGGGACCGCCACTGTTTCCGTGGTTTACCGAAGTATCTATTCTTATAACTCTTCTTGATACCTGACCCGTGCCGTCGGCAAGATTCATCGCGATATCCTCCGAATCAACGCTGATAATGCCTGAGGTTGCGGATATGCATAAGCCTTCCGCATTTCCTATTGCGATAGAGGTTTCACCTACGGATACCGTATCCGAGTCGGCAAGCGTGCAGCTTGAGGGGAATTCATCGCGAAGGGCATCGCAGCCCTCGACGTAGAGTACAGCTATATCGTAGTTCATTGAGCCGCCGACGTACGTGGCAGGGAAGCTTTGCTCGGCGTATTCCGAGCCATAGAGATATACTTTGATATTGTCGCTTATCTTGTCTGCAGTGTTACATTCGGCATCATAAACTACGTGATGGTTAGTTATTATATACGCGTTTCCGGCTTCGTCATCAAGCTTATAGATAACGCCGGAGCCTTCTGATGCATAGTCTGTAACGGTAGTACCCGTGTAAATATTATATACGGTTTTCTTGTAATGAGATTCGATGCTGACAGTGCTTCGAAGACCTTTAGCTATCGCCGCCGCAACAGCGGTGTCGTCAGTGTTGATATTTAAGGAAATATCAACGGTTCCGTCTTCGCCGTCACTTCCGTCCCGTCCATCTTCACCGTCTTCACCGTCTTTGCCGTCTTTACCGTTTTTGCCATCTTCTCCGTCTTTTCCGTTTTCACCGGGAGCACCGTCCTTGCCGTTCGCACCGTCTTTACCGTCAGCCCCGACGACTACACCGAGATTTTTCTCGCTTCCGTCGGAAAACTTGATAATAAGCTCTCCGTTATCGTTTATTTCCGCATCGAGAGCATCGGCTGAATTTGCAGCGGTACATCCCGAAAGGATAAGTGCCAAAACAACAGTTAAGCACAAAGCCAGAGTAAATAAAACTGTTTTCTTTTTCATAAATATCACCGACCTTTGGTTTTCTTTATAAGGATTCTAGCATCATCTGCTTAAAAAAGATTAAATACAACAGATAAGAAGGGATACCGTGTTAATTATAGCACTTTTTAGGTATATTTTCAAGTCCCTTACAATCCGTTTCGAAAAATATTTGTAATGAATTGAAATAGATGATAACTTATGATATAATTATAATGATTATAATGATTATAGAATGTCGACTTTCGATTGTCGTGATAGCAGAGTATAGCTTATTAAGGAAAAACGTTTGTAATATCAAAAAGGAGATAATCATGAATTTTACCGAAATAGCAAAGAGAAGGCAATCTTGCCGCAGTTACTTATGCGCAAAAGAGGTTGAAGAGGAGAAGCTTATCAGTATTTTAGAGTCTGCAAGGTTATCACCGTCTGCGTGTAACGGTCAGCCTTACCATATTACCGTGTGTCGCGGTGATGCCGCAAAACGCGTTGCAAAGGCTTGCGGTGGGATGGGAATGAATAAATTTGCGACCGATGCTCCCGTGATGCTCGTTCTTTCGGAGATGCCTTATATCGCATCAGCCGCTCTCGGCGCGAAGGTCAAGAAGAATGATTACAGATCGATAGATATCGGAATTCTTTCCGCATATATTACCGCTGAAGCGGAGGCGCAGGGGCTGGGAAGCTGCATTCTCGGCTGGTTTGACGATGATGCGATAAGAGAGATATGCCATATTGACGGTAAGGTTCGTCTTGTTATCACTCTTGGATACTCGGCAGATGAAAAAATACGTGAAAAGAAGCGCAAGGATATGGATAAGCTTGTAAGCTTCGTTGGATAGGTATTTTGCTATGACAAATAAGTATAATAATAAACTTTTTTCCGTGCTGGGTGATTCCATAAGCACGCTTGACGGATATACCGAGCCCGAAGGAATGGCGTACTATGAGGGAGCGGCGAAATTCAGCGCTGACGTATTTTTCCCCGAGGATACGTGGTGGGGCGCGGTAATTGAAAGACTCGGAGCAAAGCTCCTTGTAAATAATTCCATATCCGGAAGTATGGTAATAAAGCATCAGAAGTGCGAGCTACCGACATACGGTTGCAGTGACGAACGTACCTCGGCTTTAGATAAAGAGGGATTATCTCCCGACGTGATTATGGTGCTTTTAGGCACGAACGATTGGGGCTGCGGAGCAAGGCTCGTTCCCAACGGTCCCTCGCAGGAAAATGATCTTGCGGTGTTTTCGATTGCTTATAAAGCAATGCTCGAAAAACTTACTGCGAACTATCCCTATGCCGAGATATGGTGTATGACGCTCCCTGTCGGTAGGTGGTCCGCAAACGAATTTTATAGCTTCAGATATTGCTATGCCGGCACGCATATAGACGAATATTGCGAAATAATAAGAGAGATGGCAAAAAGCTTCGGCTGCCGCCTGATAGATCTTTATCACGGAGATGAAAGACACGATACTATAGACGGTTTCCACCCGAATAAATCAGGTATGATGACCTTGGCGGATTCCGTCATTAGGATGTTGGAGAATGATAATTGATCATCATTCTCTCTTGATTTGGAGATAGCTACCATATTTGAAAAATGAAATAATAACAGTATCACATATTTAAACTAAAGCGCCCCCGCTTGATGCTACGGAGGCGCTGATTTTTTATTATAGCTCGAGGTCAAATTTTTTCGCAGAGCGAGATTATGATTTTGGATTACCCGCGGTATCCGAGCCGTCACCCGTAAGTCCGAGGCGCTTTGCGGCATCCTCTCGCATTTTATACTTGAGGACCTTTCCTGCGGCATTCATCGGGAATGACGTTACGAATTCGATATACTTCGGAACCTTATGGCGAGCCAAGCTTGCCTTGATGTAGTTTGTCATTTCCTCGACGGTAACGCTACCGGGATTTTTGAGAATGATGCAAGCCATGATCTCTTCGCCGTATTTCCGGTCGGGAACACCGATTACCTGTACGTCCTTCGTTTGGGGGTGAGTATAAATAAATTCCTCTATCTCTTTGGGGTAAATATTTTCACCGCCTCGTATGATCATATCCTTAAGACGTCCCGTAATCTTATAGTTGCCAAACTCATCACGTGATGCAAGGTCGCCCGAATGAAGCCATCCGTCTTCGTCTATCGTGCCCTTTGTTGCCATAGGCATCTTGTAGTATCCCTTCATCGTGTTGTATCCCTTGGCGCAGAATTCACCGTTAACGCCGGGACCGACCTCTTCGCCCGTTTCGGGATCAACGATCTTGCAACGAACGTGGGGAAACGCATAGCCGACGGTTTCGGTACGTACCTCGAGAGAGTCCGTCCACGAGCTCATAGTGTTACCGGGAGCGCATTCGGTCTGACCGTAAACGCTGACGATTCCCGTCATATTCATCTCGTCGGGACTTGCCGCGCGGCGCATAAGCTCGGGAGGGCATCCTGCGCCTGCCATAATACCCGTTCTCATATGCGAGAAATCGGTGCTGCGGTAGTTCGGATGGTTAAACATTGCTATGAACATCGTAGGAACACCGTTGAAGCAGGTTATCTTTTCCTGGTTAATGCAGGCAAGCGAGGATTTTGCGGAGAAATAAGGCATAGGACACATCGTTGTTCCGTGAGTCATAGATGACGTCATTGATAACGTCATACCGAAGCAGTGGAACATAGGTACGTGTATCATCATACGGTCAGCCGTGGAGAGTCCCATACGGTCACCGATGCATTTTCCATTGTTGATAACGTTATAGTGAGTGAGCATAACGCCCTTTGGGAAGCCTGTTGTTCCCGAGGTGTACTGCATATTGCAAACGTCGGAAGGGCGCACTGCCGCTGCCATCTTTGCAACCTCTTCGGAGCTTACGAGCTTGTATCTTGCCATAGCCTCATCAAAGGTAAGGCATCCGGGCTGCTTGAAGCCTACTGTTATAACATTGCGTAAGAAGGGAAGCTTTTTCGAGTGAAGAGGCTCGCCAGGTACGGTATCCTTGATTTCAGGGCAGAGCGTGTTAATAATATCACGGTAATTTGAGTCAAGGCAGCTATCTATCATAACGAGAGTATGAGTGTCCGACTGACGGAGAAGATATTCTGCCTCGTGAATTTTATACGCGGTATTTACCGTAACGAGAACCGCGCCAAGCTTTGTTGTTGCCCAGAAGGTAATGTACCACGCGGGAAGATTTGTTGCCCAAACCGCAACCTTAGAGCCTGCCTTCACTCCGAGAGACACGAGTGCTCTCGCGAAGCGGTCTACGTCCTCTCTGAACTCGGCATAGGTACGCGTATAGTCAAGAGTTGTATATTTGAAGCAATACTGGTCGGGTATCTCATCGGCAACGCGGTCGAGCACTTGAGAAAAGGTAAGATCGATAAGCTCATCCTTCTTCCAGATGTACTGTCCCGTACCGTCGTGATTATAGTAAAGCTGCTTTTTCATATCCCTTGTGGAGCTAAAACGTGACATATAGTTTACAAAATAAGGGAAAATGATCTCGGGATCCTGAAGATCATCGAGCCATTCGGGCTTCCATTCAAGAGAAATAAATTCGTCGTAATTGACCGAAGAAAGCGCTCGCATCACGTCAGCGATAGGCATAGTTCCTTCGCCGATAAGCTGATATGTTCCGCTGTCATCGGAATCTCGCATATGAACGTGGCGCACGTAACAGCCGAGATTTTTTATCGTATCGTCACTTGATTCGCCGTTGTCGCGGTAAGGATGATGGATATCCCAAAGTACCGCGAGGTTATCGCTCGCAAATCTGTCAAGCATATTTCGGAGCCTTGCCGTATCCGAATATATTCCGCTGGTTTTTACAAGTACGGTTACGTCGAGCTTTACTGCTATAGGTAAAAGAGTGCTGAGTACCGAATAAACGGTATCCTCGTCATCACTCAGCGCGCAAACGACAACGTAAGGAACGCGCGCGTTGTGCGCTGTTTCTAAAAGAGGAATAATAGTATCGGTAACAGATTTATCTGCCGATATATCGCAGGACGTATCAAAGCAAGGCACGGTAAGCTGTTTTTCACGGAGATTACGCGCGGTTGCTGCGGTATTGTATTTATGGAAGGGACCTCCGCGGTCTGTAAGGCTTGCAAAGTTGGGAAGGTTATAAACCTCTACTCCCGAAAAACCCATCTCGATTGCGGTTTCGAGCATTTCATCCCATGAAAGACCCGGCCATCCTCTTGTGGAAAAGGAGAGCTTCATTCTACTTCCTCCTCATAAATTATTTTATTAAGTGCTGAAAGGTATGCCTGTATTCCCGCACCGACGATATCGGTGGAGATACCTCTGCCCGAGTATACCTTTGCGCCTGAGCGAAGCTTAACTACGGTCTGACCCATAGCCTCTCTGCCCTCGGTAACAGCCTGTAGCTGAAAGTCGTCAAGCTCGTAGTGGCAGCCCGTGATCTTTTCGATAGCCTGGAATGCCGCGTCTATCGAGCCGTCGCCGATATACACACCCTCGGTTGGCTGACCGTTTTTAGTAAGCTTTATGTGCGCGGTTGCGGAAATGGTATTACCCGAGGTGATAACGTAGGTGTCGAGCTTATATGTAGGGGGGACCTGCATGGCGGACGATGCAACTATGGCATCAAGCTCCTTGAGTCCTACCTTTTCCTTCTTTTCGGCTATCTGGCAAAATGCGTTATAAACCTTTATTCCGTCATCTTCGGAAAGGTCGTAACCCAGCTTTTTGACGGCAAGAGTAACTGCGTTTATATCATCATGCGCGGTAAGGAAAATATCGGAATCCCCGTGTTCCGAAGAGTTTGATATCGTACCCTTTTTGCTGGGCTGGCACACCCAGTTGACCTGGTCTATAATTCTTGTGAGCTGTGTTGTTCTGATATTGCAGTAAGCATCAAGCGCATCGGATTTCGCGGAAATAATACGCGCGATATTAGCAAGCGACGCGGAGTTTATCGGATATGCCGCCGCGCGAATCTGACCCGCTCCGTTCGCGACTGCAGCGATAGCGCAGGCATCCGCCATAGATATAGCGTTCGAGGTGCAGATACCGAGAGTAACGTTTTTAAGCTCGGGAAGCTTCTCATACTGCAAGCTGATAAAGTTTGAAAACTCTGCGGGAAGCATCGAACCTGCTGTGTCGCAAACCGTAACCGTGGTTGCGCCCGCATCAATTGCGGTTTTAAGAGCTAAGGTCAGATAAGACTGCTCGCTTCTCGTAGCATCGCCGGCTATGAATTCAACATCGGAGCAAAGCGATGCGCATTTTTCTACGGCGGAGCGTATAGCTTCTATCATCGAGTCCGGCTTTTTGCGGTAAAGATATTCCACCTGCACGGCACTTGTGGGAGCGGATACCTGGAGTCGAGGCCTCCTCGCCTCCTTAAGCGCGCACCATGTATTCTCAATGCTCTCATTATTTAATTCAACGGGTACCGCTATAATGCTGTCCTGTATAGCTGCGGCAACCGATTTTATTCGGAGTGAATCGATGCGAGCGTCTGATATGCCCTCAAGCTCAATAACGTCTGCTCCGAGCTTATCAAGCAGCTTTGAAAATTCGATTTTTTCCTTAAAGGATAGTCGGAAGTCCTCGGATATCTGCTTCATTGTTGCATCGCTGATCTTTACCTGTTTCATAATTTCTCTCCTTAATAAATAAAAAAACCTGAGGCTGCATATGCAGCTTCAGGGACGAATTAAATTCGCGGTACCACCCTGATTACCCCCCAAAAAAGGGAAATCGCTCATTAAACCTCAAACAAGGTCCTGCCCTGTAACGGTGGCATCCGTGTCTCATTACTCGCAAAAAGCTTTGACAAGACCGACTCGGGAAGAAGAATTCCGGATTCATTCGTATCGGCTCGCAGCAAACACCGACTCTCTGTGACATCTGAAAAGGGAATAGTTTCCGTCATTGTCTTTAAAATGGTAACTTAATGATAATATTAAATCACTAATACAGTTATTTGTCAAGAGAAAATCTAAAAAAATGATGACATTTGTTTGATACGCATATAAAAGCTGCTATTTTTTTGCTTATTTTTTTGCATTTTCACAACAAAAAAATGTTTGACATTTGAAAAAAGTTGTGGTAGAATATCCATATAAAAACTATGACGAAGACGGTACGGCGAAATGAGCCTCCAGAGAGTCGGCGTTTGGTGCGAGCCGATAGCTTAGAGCCTGTTACCCATCACTTCCGAGTTGAAGGTTCGAGCGAGCGCCAGGGCCTTTCGTTTCCCGCGTTAAGGGATAGGGCTTGTTGGAGTCTGAAGCGGCGACTTTTTTCGCAAATTGAGTGGTACCGCGGGTATATTTTACTCGTCTCAAGAAGAATTCTTTTCTTGAGGCGTTTTTTTATTTTTATAAACTTTAATAAAAGGAGGAAAAAACATGACTAATCAGTCCGATACAAATCATTTAAAGAGGATAGCTCTTCGAATTCGTGATATGCGTGAAATTCTCGGATATACAACTTCGCGTATGGCGGAGCTTACGGATCTTGACGAAGAGACTTATCTTTCCTATGAATCGGGAACGGTCGATCTGCCGTTTACCTTTATGCATAAATGCGCACAGGTGTACGGTATTGAGATTACCGATATTCTCGAGGGACACAGCGCAAAGCTGAGCGGTTATACCATTACCCGTAAGGGAAAGGGGCTTACCACCGCAAGTGAGGACGGTATTACGATTCAGGACATGGCTCCTCTTTTCCGTCATAAGCTTGCAACGCCCTATTGGGTAACCTACGAATATTCCGAGGAGCTTCAAAAGCTCCCTATTAATACAGTAACGCACTCGGGACAGGAGTTTGACCTTGTGCTTAAGGGCTCAATGCGTATCCGTATAGGGGACCGCGAGGAGGTCTTGCGCGAGGGTGACAGTGTATTCTTTAAATCCTCGACTCCTCACGGAATGATCGCGATTGACGGCAAGGACTGCGTATTTCTTGCAATGGTTATGGCAAGTGATAGCACCGATCAGCCTATGATTATTCGCGGCGCAGAGCACGCGACAGCACATAGACCTCTGCTTTGCGAGAAATTCATCAAGGCTGAGGAAGATGAGAATGGAGTTCTTCTTGGTGTTAATTATACTAATGAAGACAAGTACAATTTTGCTTTCGATACTGTTGATGAGATAGCAAGGAAGAATCCCGAGAAGCTCGCGATGGTACATATCGCAAACGATATGACTGAACGTAGATTTACCTTCAAGGATATTAAGGATGCGTCGAGCCAGAGCGCAAACTACTTCAAATCGCTCGGCATCAAGCGCGGTGACAGAGTTATGCTCGTCTTGAAGCGCCACTATCAGTTCTGGTTCGCGATCCTCGGACTTCATAAGCTCGGCGCAATAGCCATCCCTGCGACAAATCAGCTCGTTGAGCATGATTTCAGCTACAGATTTACGGCTGCGGGCGTCAGCGCTATTCTTTGTACCGCCGACGGAGATACTGCAAATCAGGTGGATCTCGCTGAAAAGAACTGCGGTATGTCGCTTACCAAGATAATGGTAGGAGGAGAAAAGCCCGGCTGGCATAACTATGACAATGAGTACGGTCTTTTCAGCCGCAGATACGTTCGTGAGGAGGATGCTCCTTGCGGAAACGATCCTATGCTTATGCTGTTCACCTCGGGAACAACAGGTTATCCGAAAATGGCAATGCACTCTTATAAGTATGCTCTCGGTCATTACGTAACCGCTAAATATTGGCATCTTTGTGAGACCGACGGACTTCACTTTACTATTTCCGAAACCGGTTGGGGTAAAGCGCTCTGGGGTAAGCTTTACGGTCAGTGGCTCTGCGAGGGCGCGGTATTTACGTACGATTTCGACAGATTTGACTCATCGAAGATACTTCCTATGTTTGCGAAGTATAAAATTACTACCTTCTGCGCGCCGCCTACTATGTACAGAATGCTTATAAAGCAGGATCTCAGTAAGTACGATCTCTCGTCTATACACCACGCTACTACTGCAGGTGAGGCGCTTAACCCCGAGGTATTCTATCAGTTTGAGAAGGCTACAGGTCTTCGTATAGCAGAGGGCTTCGGACAAACGGAGATGACGCTCGGTATCGCAAATCTTCTCGGAACTCAGCTTAAGCCCGGCGCTATGGGTAAGCCCGTTCCCGGATACGGTATTGATATCGTTGATATGGACGGTAATCCCGTTGCCGACGGTGTTAACGGTGAGATAGTTATACGCACGGAGCCTAAGACCTCGTGCGGAGTATTCCTCGGTTATTACCGTAACGAGGAGGCAACGAAAAACGTATGGCACGACGGAATGTACCACACCGGTGACCTTGCGTGGCGTGATGAGGACGGCTATTATTGGTACGTAGGACGTACAGATGACGTTATCAAGTCCTCGGGCTACAGAATAGGTCCGTTCGAGATAGAGTCCACCATAATGGAGCTTCCTTACGTTCTTGAGTGCGGAGTTTGCGCCGCACCCGATGAGGTAAGAGGTCAGGTCGTTAAGGCTTGCATCGTTCTCGTTGCGGGGACAGAGGGCACAGAGGAGCTGAAAAAAGATATACAGAACTATGTAAAACTTCACACGGCTCCCTATAAATATCCGAGAATCGTCGAATTCCGCAAGGAATTGCCTAAGACGATAAGCGGTAAGATAATGAGAAACAAACTTTAATCTGCTAAATTTTTTTGAAAAATACGCAATTTATTTGAAAAAATATATTGACAAAAGCCACTCTTTTTCGATATAATATATTTTATTATTAAATAGCACTGTATAAACGCTTTATACAAGTAAACCGACAAGGAGGTACGATGTGGGACCGGGTATAAATGGAATGGAAAATAAGATCAAAGAGATCGCCGGGCGTATAAAAGAGCTTCGTCTTATAACGGGTCTATCCGTAGAAGAGATGGCTGCCCGTACGGGTACCACCGTAAGTGAATACGAAGAGTGCGAGGCGGGTAACAGAAATCTGAGCGTTGCATTTCTTTATCACTGTACCTTAAGCTTCGGCGTTGATATGGGAGATCTTCTTGAGGGTAAGAGCCCGAAGCTCCGCTCCTATGCTCTGACAAGACGGGGTGAGGGACAGAGAATAGAAGAGGCCCACAATATGATAGGCTTCAACCTTGCCGCGGAATTCCGCAACCGTATAGCTCTTCCGCTTTATATGGAGCTGAATTACCACGAGGGCGACGAAGATCAACCTATAAACCTTGTAACGCACGAGGGTCAGGAATGCGATATCGTGATACGCGGTCGCATGAAAATACAGATCGGTGACCACACCGAGGTGCTTGGTCCGGGAGATACGATTTATTACGATTCGGGCACGCCTCACGGTATGATAGCCGTCGGTGGCGAGGATTGCGCGTTTTATGCTATAGTTTTACGCAATCAAGCAGCGAGAGAGGGCGAGCAGGAGGCTGTTCTTTCCTCCGCTACAAAGCGGCACGGAGAGGATTCCGAGCGCAGAGTTTATCACGATTTCATTATCCCCACAGAAGAGAACGGTGTTCTCAAGAGCATCGCGTTCAAGAATGAGGAAAGCTTCAACTTTGCGTTTGACGTCGTTGATAAATTGGGACGCCGTAAGCCCGAGAAGCTTGCTATGCTTTACGTCAGCGAGAATGGTACGGAAAGAAGATTTACCTTCCGCGATATGAAAAAAGAGTCCGCGAGAGCGGCAAATTATTTCAAATCACTCGGTATAAAGCGCGGGGACAGGGTTATGCTGGTGCTTAAGCGCCACTATCAGTTCTGGTTCTCGATACTTGGATTACATAAGCTTGGTGCGGTTGCAATACCCGCTCCGAATCAGCTCCTTGAAAAGGATTTCAAATATCGCTTCGAGGCGGGAAATATCAAGGCTATAATCTGTACAGCGGACGGTGATGTTGCAAGCTCGGCTGAGCGAGCGGCTGAGTCCTGTCCTAATCTTACTCATAAGATACTTGTCGGCGGGGTAAGAGAGGGATGGCACAGCTTTGATGAGGAATACAGCATATACAGCAGCCACTTTGCTCGCGCCGAGGATGCTCCTTGCGGCAGCGACCCTATGCTTATGTTCTTTACCTCGGGTACTTCGGGATATCCAAAGATCGCTGCGCATAACTATAAATATCCGCTCGGTCACTTTATTACCGCCAAATATTGGCATCAGGTAAATCCCGAAGGCTTGCATCTGACTATCTCGGATACGGGATGGGCAAAGGCAATGTGGGGTAAGCTTTACGGTCAATGGTTATGCGAAGCGTCAACATTTGTTTACGATTTCGATAGATTTGACCCCGAAAAGATACTTCCGCTCTTTGCAAAATACAAGATAACGACGTTCTGCGCGCCACCCACAATGTATAGAATGCTTATCAAGCAGGACCTCTCGAGATTCGACCTTTCCTCGATAGAGCATGCCTCTACCGCAGGAGAAGCGCTCAACCCCGAGGTGTTCCGTCAGTTTGAGAAGCATACCGGACTTAAGATAATGGAAGGCTTCGGTCAGTCCGAGAGCACTCTTATCATCGGTAATCTCTCGGGCGGCAGCCATAAAATGGGCTCTATGGGTAAACCCGTGCCGCTTTATGACGTTCATCTTCTCAGCGTGGACGGCGAGGAGGTCGATCGCGGTGAGAGCGGTGAGATATGCATCAATATCTCGGGCGGTTTGCCTTGCGGTCTTGCCTATGCCTACGACTCAAACGAGCAGGTAACGGCAGAGACCTGGCACGACGGCTTCTATCACACGGGCGATATAGCCTGGATGGATGAGGACGGCTTCTTCTGGTACGTCGGACGCGCCGATGACGTTATCAAGTCCTCGGGCTACAGAATAGGTCCGTTTGAGATAGAAAACGTTATCATGGAGCTTCCTTACGTTCTTGAGTGCGGAGTTTCCGCCGCACCCGATGAGATAAGGGGACAGGTAGTAAAGGCAAGCATCGTTCTCGTTCCGGGAACGGTTGGTTCGGATGAATTGAAAAAGGAGATTCAGAACTACGTCAAGTCGAAGACAGCTCCTTATAAATATCCGAGAATAGTTGAATTCCGCGAGAGTCTTCCCAAGACCACGAGCGGAAAGATAATAAGAAAGCAGTTATAAAATTTTCGCGCCTAATCACAGCGCGGAAAGAAAAATAAAAATATGGATCATAAAAGATTAACGCTTTTCGCAGGTCACTACGGTAGCGGCAAAACAAATATCGCCGTAAATTACGCGCTGTACCTTGCGAAGACAGGGAAAAAGGTTTGCATAGCGGACCTTGATATCGTCAATCCGTATTTCAGAACGAAGGACAGTGAAAAGGAACTTTCTGAGGCGGGTATCCGTCTTGTTTCTCCTCAGTATGCAAACAGTAACGTAGACCTTCCCGCGCTTCCCGCGGAGAGTTACCGACTCGTGCAGGACAGATCTACGTACGGTATTATGGATATCGGAGGGGATGACAGAGGAGCTTACGCACTCGGCAGATATGCCGATGCTATCAAGAGCGAGGGAAATTACCGCATGGCGTTCGTGGTAAATTGCTACAGACCGCTCACTTCTACAGTCGCGGACACTGCCGAGATTATGAAGGAGATAGAGGCGGCGTGCGGCCTCGGATTTACCTGCATCGTCAACAACTCAAATCTCGGACCCGAAACAACTGCGCAGACCGTTCTGGATTCGGTTGATTTTGTAAATAAGTTAAGCGAGGTGACGGGGCTTCCCGTGTGGCTAACTACCGCCGAGGAAGGCGTAGCCAAAGAGCTTACCGACCTTAACGTATTACCTATGAAGCTTCAGAAGAAGATTTTTGATATACCGGACTGAGTTCGGTAATTATCGCAATATTTTGTTATTGCCTATCAAGGCAAGCCTTGTTATAAGGAGGATAAAAATGGCAAAGGTTACTTTTAACACGGATATGTGCAAGGGCTGCGGTCTTTGCGTTGATGCGTGTCCCAAAAAATGTCTTGCAATTGCAGATAATAAGCTTAATCAAAAGGGATATTCTCCCGCTTATATGCAGGATCAGGAGAAATGCATAGGCTGCGCTTTTTGCGCAACGATGTGTCCCGATTGCATAATTACTGTTGAAAAGTGAGGCGACTATAATGGCAGATAGAATTTTAATGAAGGGCAACGAGGCTATTGCGGAGGCAGCGATCCGCGCAGGTTGCCGACACTACTTTGGTTATCCCATCACACCTCAGACAGAGATCGCCGCTTATATGGCAAAAAAGATGCCAAAGATCGGCGGAGTGTTCCTTCAGGCTGAAAGTGAGATAGCATCTATAAATATGGTCTACGGCGCTGCTGCCGCGGGTATGAGAGTTATGACCTCGTCCTCAAGCCCGGGAGTATCTCTTAAGGCAGAGGGACTCAGCTACATAGCAGGCTCGGACGTTCCCGCGCTCGTTGTAAACGTTCAGAGAGGCGGCCCCGGACTCGGCGGCATTCAGCCCTCTCAGTCGGATTATTTCCAGGCAACTAAGGGAGGCGGTCACGGCGACTACCGTATGATAGTTCTCGCTCCCGCATCGGTTCAGGAGATGGCAAGCCTTACTATCAAGGGCTTTGACCTTGCCGATAAATACTGCATCACGTCTATGATCCTCGCAGACGGAACAATAGGTCAGATGATGGAGCCTATCACCTTTGAGGATACCGAGATAAAGACTTACGAGAAGCCCTGGGCTCTTACGGGTACGGGCTGCGCTCGTAAGCATAATATCATCAACTCTCTTTATCTTAAGCCCGATGAGCTTGAAAAAAAGAATTTCGAGAGATATGAGAAGTATAAAGAGATAGAGAAGAACGAGGCTATGTGGGAGGAATATATGATGGACGACGCAGAGGTTTGCGTTGTAGCCTTCGGTATTACGTCCCGTGTAGCGAAGAATGCCGTTCTCACGGCAAGAAAAGAGGGAATCAAGGCAGGACTTATTCGTCCTATTACGCTCTGGCCCTTCCCGAACGCGCCGTTTGAGGCTGCGGCAGATAAGGTCAAGGCGTTTATATCCGCAGAGTTAAGCATGGGTCAGATGATCGAGGACATCAAACTTGCGACAAAGTGCAAAAAGCCCGTTACGCTTTGCAACCGTTGCGGTGGAATGATACTTGCGCCCGATGAGATCCTTGATGCTATCCGTAACGCTGAGAAAGGAGAGCTTGCATAATGGCTGTAGTATTTGAAAAACCTAAATCACTGACGGACGTGCCGTTCCATTACTGCCCCGGCTGTCCTCACGGTATTATTCACCGTCTCGTAGCCGAGGTTATCGACGAGCTCGGAATAGAGGGAACCGCTATCGGAGTTGCTCCCGTTGGATGCGCCGTTATGGCGTACGACTATTTTGCCTGCGATATGATAGAGGCTCCTCACGGAAGAGCGCCCGCGGTTGCCACGGGTATTAAGCGCTGCCGTCCCGAAAACGTTGTTTTCACCTATCAGGGTGACGGCGACCTTGCATCGATCGGTATGGCTGAAACCGTTCATTCGGCGGCAAGAAACGAAAATATCACAGTTATCTTTGTAAATAACGCTATATACGGTATGACGGGCGGTCAGATGGCTCCCACGAGCTTACCCGGTCAGGTTACTCAGACCTCCCCTTACGGCCGTGACGTAAATCATTGCGGTTGGCCTATCCGTGTCAGCGAGATGCTTGCAACGCTTGAGGGTCCCGAGTACGTAGCCCGTGTTGCCGTTAATAACGTTAAGAACGTAAAAAACGCAAAGAAAGTAATCAAGAAGGCTTTCGAAAACCAGATAGCAGGCAAGGGATTCTCTCTTGTAGAGGTAGTTTCCGCTTGTCCCACTAACTGGGGAATGACGCCTAAGGCGGCGCTTGAATGGGTGGAGAGCGATATGCTTCCTTACTATCCCATCGGTGTATATAAGGACAGAAGCGCAGGGGAGGAGAAGTAATATGAAAACAACAGAGATCCTCATTGCGGGCTTCGGCGGTCAGGGAATACTCTTCTCGGGTAAATTCCTTGCGTATAAAGGTCTTATGGAGGAGCTTCAGGTATCCTGGCTTCCTTCCTACGGTCCCGAGATGCGCGGTGGTACGGCTAACTGTAACGTAATCCTCTCGGATACGCCCGTAGGCTCGCCTATCATAACAACGCCCGACGTTCTTATCGCTATGAATTTACCTTCTCTTCAGAAGTACGTAAATACCGTTAGGTGCGGCGGTCAGATCTATATCGACTCTTCTCTTATCAATATCAAGGTTGAAAGAAATGACGTCGAGGTATTCTATATCCCGGTAACGCAGATGGCAAAGGACGAGGGTATCGGAAGCCTTGCAAATATGATAATTGTCGGACATCTTCTTGAAAATCATCCGGAATTATCCTTTGACGGTGCGTCCGAGGTTGTTGAAAATCTTGTTCCTCCCAAAAAGGCGGCTCTCAAGGAGCTTAATATGAAGGCTCTTTCATTAGGAAAGAATTATAACAAGTAATTTTTTTCTGCAAAATGCAGAATAACTGAAAGGAGAATATATTTATGAACGCAATGACCGAAATGAGCAAATACCGCCATGAAAAGGTATTGTTCATTAACAATGAAAAGGCAGGACTCAAGGCTATTATCGCAGTGCATAATACCAACCTCGGCCCTGCAATCGGCGGATGCCGTCTTTTCCCTTATGCATCGTATGATGACGCACTTTTTGATGTACTTCGTCTTTCTCGCGGAATGTCACATAAGAATGCTGTTGCAGGCTTGCCTCACGGCGGCGGAAAGGGTGTAATTATCGCCGATCCTTCACAGAAGACAGAGGCTATGTTCGAGGCGTTTGGCGAAGCTGTTAACAATCTTGGCGGAGATTACATCACCGCTGAGGACGTAAACACCACTTGCGACGATGCACTTGTAATGCTTCGTAAGACCAATCACATCTGCGGACTTCCTCAGAACAGCGGCGACCCCTCGCCCTTCACAGCAAGAGGTGTTTGGCAGGGTATCAAGGCAACCGCAAAGGTAGCTCTCGGCGCAGACTCTCTCGACGGACTTACAATCGCAGTTCAGGGTCTTGGTAAGGTTGGTTATGACCTTTGCCGTCTTCTTCACGAGAGCGGAGCAAAGCTTATCGTTGCTAACCGCAGCAATAAGGAGATCGCTGCTCGCGCTGCTGAAGAATTTGGCGCTATCGTAGTTCCCACTACCGAGATCATAAGCCAGAAGTGCGATATCTTCTCTCCCAACGCAATGGGCGCTATCATCAATCCTACCACTATCCCCACTCTCAACTGTAAGGCAGTTGCGGGCGGCGCGAACAACCAGATCCTTGATGATGAATCGGGTCTTGCTCTTAAGGCTCGCGGAATCTTCTACGCTCCCGACTTCGTAATTAACGGAGGAGGAGTTATCAATGCTGCTGCAGAGGTTGACGGTCCTTACAACAAGGATGCGGTTCTCGCAAAGGTAGATAATATCTATAACTCTATCGAGCATATTCTCACCGAGTCAAAGGCAACAGGCGAGCCCGAGGGCGTTATCGCAACCAAGTACGCTGAGTCCTTGATCTATCGTTAATTTTGAATTATACTTTGATAGAAATGATGAAATAAATATAATAGATCACCCGTCTATTCGAATGAACAGACGGGTGATTTTATGTTTATTACAAAAACAATTATCGAATTATGAAAACAAAAGTTGTCAAAGCTGTGATTATAATCCGTATTCTTCTGCGAGAGCGTGAAATGCGGGGAGCGAGCCAATAACCTTTTGTTTGTCGGTGCAATACGCAATTCGAACGTACCCAAAAACGCCGAAATCATCGCAGGGGACTACAAGCAGCTCGTGCTTCTTTGCTCTCTCATAAAACTTGTACGCATCGTCCTCGGGAGCTTTAACAAAGAGATAAAAAGCGCCGTCGGGCTTTACGCATTTGTAGCCGTATGCGGTGAGATTATCGTAGAGAATATCACGATTTTCTTTATAGGCTTCTACGTTTACTTTAGCATCTATGCATCGCGCGATGACCTGCTGGAAAAGACTCGGCGCGCATACGTAGCCGAGAGAGCGCCCCGCGCCGCATACCGCCAGATAAACATTTTCACCCTCCTCCATAGTAGGAGATACGGCAATATAACCGATTCTCTCCCCGGGCAATGAAAGCGATTTTGAGTAAGAGTAGCAGACGAGGGTATTGTCATAGTAATTCATAAGATAGGGAACCTTTACTCCCGAATAAACAAGCTCGCGGTAAGGCTCGTCGGCTATAAGGTAAATTGGGTGCGAAAACTCCTGTGATTTTCTCTTTAAAACCTCGCAAAGGGCGCGAACCGTTTTCTCGGAATAAACCACTCCGCTCGGATTGTTAGGGGAGTTAACTATGACCGCCTTGGTATTACGTGTAAGCCTGCTTTCGAAATCGGCAATATCTATCTGGAATGTATCGGGTTCGGGATTGCTGATGACGATCCTTCCGCCCGCGTTTTCAATGAACACGCGGTATTCGGTGAAGAACGGGGCAAAAACTATGCACTCGTCGGAATCTTCCTCAATAAGAGCCTTAAGGCAGATAGAGAGGGAAGCCGCAGCACCGCAGGTCATATAAATAAGATTAGGTGAAATATTTACGCCGAAGCTTTCGCTGATCTTGTCCGAAATAATTTTTCTTACATTAGCGTCACCCTGCGCTGAGGTATAACCGTGAAGAAGAACGGAGCTCTCGCTTGCGATAAGGCTTGCAATAGCATCATTCACCTCGTCGGGAGCAGGGACGCTTGGATTACCAAGGCTGAAATCGTACACGTTGTCAGCGCCGATCTCCGCCGCTCTTTTTTTACTGTATTCGAAAATTTCTCTTATTATCGAGCGTCGGCTTCCAAGGCCGAACATTTTCTTATTATATCCCATAAAATCACCTAAAAAAATAAATTAATACGGTGAAAATTATATCACAAATTGCTCTTTGTGTCAAGATTAAAGCTTTGCGGAATTATATAAATAGTGAAATAGCAACAACGTGTTGCTTGCCAAGCCTACCTCTCTGTGATATAATATGTACAAAAAAACGAGGCGGAGTTTTATGGAAACGAAAAAGATACTTTTTGAATTAAGAACAAAAAGAGGATTTTCTCAGGATGAGCTTGCTGAAAAGCTTTTTGTTACCAGGCAGGCGGTATCCCGTTGGGAAAACGGAGAAACAGTGCCGAATACCGAGGCGTTAAAGCTTTTATCTAAGCTTTTTGACGTATCTATCAATACGCTTCTCGGCTCTCCTAGGGAGCTTGTGTGCGAGTGCTGCGGTATGCCGCTCAAGGATTCGGATATCAGCCGCGAGAAGGATGGCGAATTGAATGAAGATTATTGTAAATGGTGCTACGCTGACGGAGAGTATACGCTCGATTTCTGGCAACAGTATAAGGATGCGGGTATCAAGGAAAAATTTGAGAAATTCAAGTCTGATCTTGTGAGTGAATTTAACACGCTATTGCGTATAGAGGGCTTGCCCGAGGTACGTGACCTTTGTGTTTTGTCGGGTGAGTTCATCAATATGGAATATGCTCTGCCCGGAGGAGAAAGAGCAAAGTTTCTTGACGATAACGCAACGTATCTCGGCAGCCAGCTTGAAGGGGAAGGGGGAAAGTGCTACGGTATTGCCGCAAATATGGATTTTCTCCTTATCTGCAGATATGAGGAAAACGGCGAGAATCCCGAACTTGTAATTTATAAAAAACGCAAGCCTTAAAAGAAATAAAAGCCGCTGAGGATTGAATTCCCCGGCGGCATTTTTTTATAGTGCTATTCTATCAATCTCACAAAGCTCTTCTTCGGTAAAGTAAATACTAGTTGTCATTTTTAGGTTTTCTGTTATCTGTTCGGGCTTAGATGCGCCTATCAGGACGCTTGTTATACCTTCGTGACTGTATATCCAAGAGAGAGCCATCTGCGCGAGAGTCTGACCTCTGCTTTTAGCAATTTCGTTGAGCGCTCCGATCTTTTTCAGCATCTCGGGAGATATAGAGGACTCTTTTAAAAATCTTCCGTCGGTAATAACGCGGCTATCGCTTGGAATACCGTTAAGATATCTCTCTGTAAGTAAGCCTTGCGCAAGCGGACTGAAGGTTATCATACCTTTCTTAGCTTTAATTGCTTCGTCAAAAATACCGTTTCTCTCTACTGTTCGGTCAAAAATGGAATACCTATTCTGATTGATGATAAACGGGCAGTGTAATTCTTCGAGTATTTTTGCCGCGCGCAGCATAGTTTCCCCGTCATAGTTTGAGAGCCCGACGTAAAGCGCTTTTCCGCTTTTTACGATAGAATCGAGCGCCCACATCGTTTCATAAAGCGGAGTTTCGGGATCCATTCTGTGATGATAAAAAATATCCACGTAGTCGAGTCCGAGCCTTTTTAAGCTTTGATCAAGGCTGGCTATCAGATATTTTCTGCTGCCCCTGTCGCCGTAGGGACCTTGCCACATATAATATCCCGCTTTCGTGCTTATCACGAGCTCGTCGCGGTAAGAGATAAGGTGCTCGCGCAGAATTTTACCGAAGTTCTCTTCAGCGCTTCCTGCGGGCGGACCGTAATTATTGGCAAGATCAAAGTGAGTTATACCGTTGTCAAAGGCGGTGAAACACATCTTGCACATATTTTCATAATCAGCGCAGCCGCCGAAATTATGCCATAATCCGAGCGATACCGCAGGTAGCTTAAGACCGCTCTCGCCGCAGCTTCTGTATATCGCAGATTCATATCTTTTATCGTTTGCAGTGTATTTCATAAAAAACTCCTTTACTTTATACTTATAGTATAGCACACTGTTATCTTAACTTCAATAAACTCTGTATAAATGATTGAAAAGTATTTTAAACTGTGATATACTAAAAGGAGAAAGTCTTGTTATATTAATATTTTTATTAAGAAATAAGACATAATTATACGTTTAAAAGCAGGAGAAATAATATGCGTAAGAATTTTGGAGCAAAAACCTGGCTTTACCCTATGCCGGTACTGATTATAGGTACTTATGACGAAAACGGAACACCCAATGCAATGAATGCCGCTTGGGGAGGTATTTACGATACGAATCAGGTGATGGTTTGCCTTGCGGACGATCATAAGACAACCGAAAATATAAAGAAGCAGGGAGCTTTTACCGTCAGCTTTGCAACTGCAAAGACGGTCATACCCTCAGATTACGTCGGTATCGTTTCGGCAAACGACGTACCCGATAAGATGCAAAGAGCAGGTTTCCATATAACGAAGAGCGAATATGTTAATGCTCCGCTTATTGATGAGCTTCCTATGACTGTTGAATGCAAGCTTATCAAGTTCAATGAGGACGGCATCTGTGTCGGTGAGATAGTTAACGTTTCGGCTGACGATAGTATTCTTGACGAAAACGGCAAGGTTGATGCAAAGAAGCTTGATCCTATTATATACGACAGTGTTACACACGCTTATTGGACCTTTGGTGAGCGTGTAGGTCAGGCGTTTTACGACGGAAAGAAGATCAAATAATCTCAAAATACTATTTTGACTTAAAATGACGTTTTGATGAATACATGGAGAAAAAATGAAAAGGATTGATAATTTCACAGAAGGAAAAATCTTTTCACCCTTGATACGTTTTGCGTTGCCCGTGCTTCTTGCTCTGTTTTTGCAGGCAATGTACGGAGCGGTGGATCTTCTGATAGTAGGGCAGTTCGGCGGTGACAATGCGGACGTCTACGTTTCCGCGGTATCTACAGGCAGTATGATAATGAGCACTTTGACTTTCGTCGTAACCGGTCTCGCAATGGGACTTACGGTATATGTCGGTGAGAAGATAGGCGCGAAAGAGAGGGAAGAGGCGGGAAGGATCGTCGGCAGCGGAATATTCTTCTTAGGAGTTTTAGCCCTGGCTTTGACCGCCGTTATGCTTATAGCTGCGCCGCTCTTCGCAAAACTTATGCAAGCGCCCGAGGAGGCGTTTGATGAAACTGTGGCATACGTTATGATATGCTCGTCGGGTATGGTGTTTATTGTCGCTTATAATCTGGTAGGCAGTATTTTCAGAGGTATAGGAGATTCAAAGGTCCCGCTGCTCACGGTGGCTATGGCTTGCGTTATGAATATCCTCTGCGATCTTTTGCTTGTTGCGGTATTTGATATGGGCGCGGCAGGCGCAGCTATTGCTACAGTTTTTGCCCAGGCATCAAGCGTTGCTTTTTCAATTCTTATCCTAAAGAAAAGAGAGCTGCCGTTTAAGCTTTCTAAAAATGATATACGCCCGAACGCCTCTCATATAAAAAAGATATGCAGACTCGGAGTACCGATTGCGCTTCAAGACCTGCTTGTCAGCATATCCTTCCTTGTAATTATCGCGCTTGTAAACAATATCGGGCTTACAGAATCTGCGGGTATCGGAGTTGCGGAAAAGGTTGCGGCATTTATTATGCTCGTTCCATCTGCCTTTATGCAGTCAATGTCCGCATTCGTCGCGCAGAATTACGGAGCGGGACGTCTTGACCGAGCACGAAAAGCTCTATGGTATGGCATACTGTCTTCGCTCTCGGTTGGTGTTTTAATGTCCTACTTCACGTTTTTCCACGGAAATCTCTTGGCGGGCATATTCGCAAAGGATGCGCCGATCATCGCGCTTGCTGCCGACTACCTCAAGGCATACGCGATAGATTGTATTTTCGTTTCTTTTCTATTCTCGTTTATGGGATATTTCAACGGCTGCGGAAACACGACGTTCGTTATGGCTCAGGGAATTATTGGCGGTATCGGAATCCGCCTACCGTTATCCTGGATGTTCAGCAGAGTTGAACCCGTGTCACTTTTTCGTATAGGACTTGCAACTCCGTCATCAACGGTTTTGCAGATCTTGCTATGCACCGCTTTTTATATTTATCTTATGAAAAAAGAAAAAGATGACTGTCAATACAATAATTCACGCGGAAAAAAGTAAATATGTGCTTGAGATAAACAACTTGAAAGACATAGAGTTCAAAAGTATTTGTTTCGATTAAATTCAGTTTTTTTGGAGAAAACATATGATTTTGCAAACAAAACGTCTCATTTTACGCCCTTGGAGTGAAAATGATGCGGAAGAATTATATAAATATGCAAGCGATCCCGATGTTGGTCTGCCGGCAGGATGGCAGCCGCATACGAGTGTGGAAAACAGCCGTGAGATCATAAGAACGGTACTGTCTGCGCCCGAAACTTACGCCGTTTGCCTGAAAGAAGACGGAAGCCCCATAGGTAGCGTAGGATTTCATCGCAATGATCTTGCCGAACGTGACGATGAGTACGAGCTGGGTTATTGGATAGGAAGACCGTTTTGGGGACGCGGACTTATACCCGAGGCATCGCGTGAGATGCTTCGCTATGCGTTCGAGGACCTGGGTATGAACCGTATCTGGTGCGGATATTACGACGGAAACGTGAAAAGCCGCCGAGTTCAGGAAAAGCTCGGCTTCGTTTATCATCACACAACCGAAGGAATTGAGCTAAAGCAGATAAATGAAATACGAACAGGGCACGTAATGTTGATGACAAAGGAAACTTGGAAAAAAACAAAAGATCACTTATAAAGTGACGAAACAACAATATTTTGCAGGAGAAATGATATGATACGCGAGCTGATAATGGAGAAAATTGCTGAAATAGAGCAGAGGGAAAACGTAAAGATTCTGCATTGCATTGAGTCGGGAAGCCGCGCGTGGGGCTTTGCATCGTCGGATAGTGATTATGACGTGCGTTTTATTTACGTTCGACCAAGAGAATATTATCTGCGCCTTGATAAGACACGCGATGTAATCGAATGGCAGCTCGATGATGCGCTTGATATCAGCGGCTGGGATATTAGGAAGGCTTTGATTTTGCTTCATAAGTCAAATCCGACGCTTTTTGAATGGAATTCTTCACCGATCGTATACAAGACTACCGATGAATGGCAGAGAATCTCCGCTTTGATAAACCATTACTTTTCGCCTAAATCAGGTCTCTATCATTACCTTAGTACCGCGAAGAGCAACTATCACAAACACATCACTTGCAATACGGTACGGTTGAAGAGATATTTCTATGTTTTGAGACCTCTGCTTGCGTGCAAATGGATCCTGGCAGAGGGAACACCGCCGCCTGTTGAGTTCCGTATTTTGATGGAAAAATATCTCGACGAAGAGATAAGTCCCGACGTTGAGAAGCTCTTAGATATAAAAATTAACACTCCCGAAATAACAGACGGAAAGCCCTTCAATCGTATTAACGAATATTTTGAAAAAACAATTACCGCTCTCACGGATACTCTTGCATTATTGCCGAAAGAACGAATACGATCCTGGACTGAAATTAACGATGTTTTTTTGGAACTGTTAAAGTAAAGCCGGCTGTATAGGTTTTGGAGAAAGTAATAGATGAGTTTTTTGAAAAAATTGTACGATAAAAGCAAAATTTGGTTTGCCGTCGCGTGGATCATTGCATACTGTGTACTGATGTCCGTCGGTGATGCCCTTTCCGAAATGATAGGCATAGAGAAATCGGTCACACTTGTTATCGGAATTATTCTCTCGGCTGCACTTTTGTTGTTTTTAAAGAAAAATAAGCTTTTTGCGGATTACGGTATTTGTGCACCAAAGACTTCTGCGAGGTCTATGTTATACTACGCCCCGATAATAGTAATGCTCACGGCAAATTTTTGGTATGGCGTGACCTTGAACTACGGTGCGATTGAAACCGTACTTTATATTGCGGCTATGCTTTGCGTTGGCTTTCTCGAGGAAGTGATCTTCCGCGGGCTTCTCTTTGAGGCAATGCGGAAAGACAACGTGAAGGTAGCTATCATCGTTTCAAGCGTGACGTTTGGTATCGGTCACATCATTAATCTGATAAACGGCTCGGGCGCTGAATTGTTACCGAATCTGCTTCAGGTGTTATATGCCACTTCCGCGGGCTTTATGTTTGTAATGATGTATTATAAATCAAAAAGTCTGCTCGTTTGCATTTCAGCCCACGGCATCTTCAATGCGCTTAGCGTATTCGCAAACGAGGCAAACGCAACCGCCGAGCTGCGGATACTTAGCGCAGTTTTGCTTACTTTAATAACGGTATCTTACGCGTTGTATCTGGCGCTTTTGAAGAAAGAGAAAGCGAACGGCTAGCTTCAGATTTGTTAGAGAAAACTCGTGCGCCGGTTGATTTTCAAAAAAAGTATATTATAGTTATTTAAATCTTAAGATTTTGAGGTTTTCAAAATGGCTTGTAATTTATGCGGCGGGGAAGCGGAAAGTATTTTTTGTGCTTCAAATGCAATAAGCTCAAGGATGAATGAAAAGCATTAAAATGCCCTGATTGCGGTAATTGGTATTATGCGGATAAAGGATGCACTTGTAAGTTATCTGTATCTCAGGGCGAAAACAAAATCGTTAAAGCACCACCTGCGGTAAAAGCAGATAATACGGTGTTGAAATTAACGTTGATGATCTCAGTAAAGAGGAAATCATCAACTACATTGAAAACGAAAACTTTAATAGCCTGTCCTATATGAAACAGGACTATTTCAACTTCAAAAAATATATTAATTCGGAGTTTTATCCGAAGCACATGGACTTCTTAAATAACGATTGTGCTCCCGATCTTCTCAGATTCATGAGCATTAAAATCGGCGGTAAGAAGAACATCTCTTACTACAATTTCCTTCGCGGAATTGAAGAAGATAATCTTCCAACCTTCTCGGAAAGACAAGTATTATTTGCAAATTACCTGTCTGCACAGCTTCCGCTCGTCAGAAAGCATGAGTATCTGATTTTCGATTGCTTAGTAAATGGAATCACTGATATTGCTGAAATCAAGCAACTTTTGAGTCAGAACATCGGTGCTTGCAGAGCAGAGGAAACAGAGCATGCGCTCCACTATATTTATGAGAACGGCTATGCACGCAAGGAAGCGGACAAGCTCAGTCTCGCCGTTGAGATGGACGAGGACTTCAAGGAGTATATTCTCGATTTGCTGTCATATGGATTGACTCGTTACTTCATCGATTTTGGCGATGAAACTGATTTCAAGTTGTGGCAGAGCTATCGTATGGATCAGGTACAGATGAAGTTTTTGAAGAATCCTCAGCATAATCAGGTCGGCACATATTACTACGGCAGAGAAGTCGTGATTTTTGCATCTCTCAAAAAGGATTTGACAGAGGAAGATAGACTGAATTACAACGATAAATTCCTCGAGCCTGCGATGTTCCAATGGGAGAGCATGGCGAATGTCTCTGCAGCTGATGTTGATAAGCAGCAGAATAGTGAACACGCCTATCTGTTTATCCGTAAGGTGTCTGACGAAAACGGCATCGTTTTGCCGTTTATCTATGTAGGAAAGGGAAAGATGACCAATCCGCGCAAACAGGTGAAGTTCGATAGAGCAAAAGGCAAGGATGTTGTGACGTATCTTTACGATATCGTAATGGAGAATGAGTTACCGGATTACTTGCAGTACGATTTTGGACTAACCAAATAAGGAGTTAATATGACTGAAGTAGTAGCAGCCCTTATATGGCAGGGCGATAAATTCATGATATGCCAACGCCCGGCGCACAAGGCCAGAGCTCTCCTTTGGGAGTTTGTTGGCGGCAAGGTGGAGTTAGGCGAAACAAAGGAGCAGGCATTGATTCGCGAGTGCAAAGAGGAACTTAATATTCTTCTTTCCGTCGGTGACGTGTTCATGGATGTAGTTCACGAATATCCCGACCTGACGGTGCATCTGACTTTGTTCAACGCAACAATAGCCGAAGGCGAACCGCAGAAACTAGAACACAACGATATCCAGTGGATAACGCCGAGTGATATTCCGAACTATGAGTTCTGCCCAGCAGACGAAGAAATATTGAAGAAAATTGCAAACATTAGCAGGGTGAGTTGCGCAATGCGCAAGGCGTTAGAGAATGTTTCAATACAGGGGCTTTTGCCTGCAAACAAAGATGATTTTCCGAGCGGATGTTGTGGTTGGGCGGCAGAATCATTAGGGATAGCATTAAGTATAGAATATCCCCAAGAATACTGTTTTAGAGTTCTTGGCAAAAAAGGTATTATGTCGCATGGTTGGATTGAATTTTGTGGTTTAATACTTGACATAACCGCTGATCAGTTTGGTGAATTTTTTGGCGGTGTTGTGATGTGTCCAAACCATCTAAACAATTTTTATGAGCAGTGGGATACATATTCAAGACGTGTTAATGGTGATGAGTATTTACGTTACAGAGAAGAAAATACGATATACAATGAGTATGTCAAGTTGTTAGAAAAAGATAAATGATATTTATATGGGAATGATGGAAACCTATAAAACCGAAGTTCGCGAGCGTTGGGGAAACACCGCCGCGCATCTCGAGCACGAGCAAAAGACAAAGAATTACACAAAAGAGAAGTGGGCAGAGGCAAACAATGGCTTAATGGCGATCTTTGCTGAGTTTGCTGCTTGCAAACGGATGGGTACAAGTGCGGAATCCAACGAAGCACAGGCACTTGTAGCCAAGCTTCAGGAACACATAACAGCCAACTACTATACCTGCACTGATGAGATTCTTGCGAGGCTTGGCAAGATGTACGTTGCCGACGAGAGATTTAAGAAGAACATCGATAAGTATGCTGAGGGAACTGCAGAGTTTGTCGCGGATGCGATTGCCGCATACGTTAATTAAAATATGAACCGATATCGGAATTTACACCCTATTGATTTTAATCTTTAAGTAATGACAAGGAGAATTATATGATTGACCCGCCAAGATCATTAGAAGAACAAGAAGTTAAAACCCAAATAAATGAAAAGAAAGATTGGAAAACTTGGTTAAAAACTAAATTGCGAGATAAATTGCAAGATATTTTCGCAACGATTATCATTTTTGCTATCTTGATATTTTTAATCATTCTTCCTCTAGTTTTTAATTTTAGCGATGTGAAATGGTATGCTAAAATTATGATGATTGTAGGATCATATTTTGGAGCTGTTTTTCTAATAGTGTTCTCAACTACATTTTCCGAGCTGGCTCAAATCAAAAGGAGCATTTTCCACTTTTCCCCTTTATGGCTCGTTTTTTTACTTGGTATAATTGCATATTTCAATTTCGAATTATGGGGTTATAAAAGTGCTCTTATCGGTTTGATATTTACTTGGGCATTCTTTATAGTATTCTACTCGAGCGCAAAAATGCTATTTAACAAAGCAGTTGGTTCTGAAAACACTCCAATTGTTTTGATTGCTATGGCAATGTTAACGCTTTTTATTGCTCTAGTAAACCAAGAAGAAGATAATAATGCTTCTGCTGATTTGTACTACAAAATTAGCGGATTAATTATTTATTTGGTCGCGATAGCGATTTACACTAATAAGTACATATATCGAAAAAGGGATGAGAATCAGGTAATTAGCAACATTATAGGCATTATCTTTTGGGGAGCTATTATAACTATTTCATTTCCATTCTATGTTCAATGGTGTGGATTAACCGGGGATAATTTAGATATGTTCGTGTCTGTTTATTCTGCTGTGTTGGGTGGTGGCATAACTCTCGCTGGTGTAGCATGGACAATTCGTCATACAAATAAAGAAAAAAGAGAAGATGAACGGAAAGCCATACGCCCTATTATATATCCATATAATACACCAAATCCCATGGATGCTATGCGACGAGTACCACTAGAGTTTGTAGATCAAGAATGTAAACACTATGATGGAAGATATATTGGAGGCATCAAAAATACCGACAATGGAATTTTTCTTGTAAAAGAATTAATTGTAGACAACGAGCATTTTTTGGCTCAATACGAAGATGTGTTAGATAAAAACAATTACGCAGAGATAGTTCTTTATACAAATAAAACTTTGCAATTTGACACGATCGCATTGATAGGAACGGATGTTCGCGGATATTCTGTGGTATTTAATATTGAATTAACTGAAGATAAAAAAGAAATATTAAAAATCGTAGAGGCATAAATTAATGATTAAAGCATCAATGTGTGATTACCTCTTTATTGATGGAAAGTAAGAGCACGCAGAAAAATAAGAACAAGTGAAAAACCAATACCTCAAAAAATTAAACAAGATTGAGTTCGTCGTGACCTACGCCTGCACGGGGCGGTGCAAGCACTGTTTCGAGGGCGATCACACGTCTTGCGGTGAGCGGATCGATCCGCAAATCGCCGCAGATGCGGTGCGGAAGATTGCGGCGGAGTATGATATCAAAACCGTGATGACTTTTGGCGGCGAACCGCTTTTGTATACGGACGCGGTTTGTGCGATAATGACGGCCGCCAAAGAACTGAATATCCCAAAACGACAAGTCATTACCAACGGCTATTTTTCAAAGAATGCCGATAAGATTCGTGAGGTCGCGGAGCGACTTGCCGAGTGCGGCGTGAACGATCTGCTTTTGTCGGTGGATGCTTTCCATCAGGAAACGATATCGCTTGACGTGGTAAAACAGTTTGCCACAGAAGCAAAGAACTGTGGCATACCGATTCGTCTTCAACCAGCGTGGTTGGTAAGTGTGACAGATGACAATCCGTATAATTTAAAAACGCAAGACATTCTCGACAGCTTTGCCGAGATGGAGCTTCCCGTGGGAGAGGGAAATGTCATTTTCCCCGGAGGAAACGCTCTGAAATATCTCGCGGAATATTTCGAGGACACTCTTCCCAAAAATCCGTATGCAGATGACCCGCGTAACATAAAATGCATTTCATTTGAGCCGAATGGCGACGTTCTCGACGGAAATGTGTATGAGCACGATATTATGGAAATTATAAAGGATTACGGAGAAAACCTATGAAATATATTTATGAAAACATATCATCGCTCCCATGTCCTGTTGGCAAATTTTCTGTTTGTTTCGGCAAGGAAAGAATTCCTTTTAGCATTCGAAAAAACGACTATAATGTGCCTTATGACAACATCACAACGGAAACAAATTATGCTTTGGACATAGATACGAAACTTTTAGAAGTTGGAAAGCAATACAATGTTGTATTCTCGGAGGGCGGTTTAAACTATTGCGGATCTGATGAGCACACCGAATCTATTACCAATACTATTGACAAATGGTCTGTCGGTATCGGTTCTTACGATATGAATGACGACTATTTTCATCAAGATGAACCGCACAAAGGCTATGATGTGTGGCGTTCTGAAGATAACCTCGGCTTCTCGTTTGTTCTTTTAGATAGAACGATAGACAAAATCACATTCCTTGTCGCTTGGATTGAAAACAGGGAAATTTCGAACGTTGATTACGAAAGCGTTCTGGATTTTTGGTTAACGTAAAATGAAGAAAATTATTGTAATTGGTTGTCCCGAAAGCGGCAAAAGCACGGTTTCGCGGGCGTTACATAATAAGACGGGCATTCCGCTGTATCACCTCGATATGATGTATTGGAATGCGGACAAGACGACGGTGGAAAAGAGCGTGTTCCTTGAACGGTTGTCCGCTGTGCTCGAAAAATACGAGTGGATCATTGACGGCAATTACGGCTCTACAATGGAGCTACGAATGGCAGCGTGCGATACGGTGATTTTTCTCGACTATCCGCTTGATATTTGCCTTGACGGAATCAGGGAGCGACGCGGAAAGCCGCGCAGTGATATGCCGTGGATTGAAACCGAGGAAGATGCGGAATTCATCGAGTTTATAAAAAGTTACAACGAGCAGCAAAAGCCAAAAGTGCTTGAATTGCTCAAAAAATACAGTTGTAAAAATATTATCATTTTCAAGAGCAGAGAACAAGCGGATGAGTTTTTAATAAGCAAATTATAATAAGGAGGGGATGCAAATGGCACGAAGTAAAAAGTTTATATCTTTAGCGGAACACAACCCCGGGCTTTTGTCTGAATGGCATCCTACTAAAAATACAGCCATTACACCGCAAAACATATCTTATGGTTCTGCGATTAAAGTATGGTGGAAATGTTCTTGCGGACATGAATGGGAAGCTACGCCAAACCACAGATCTCGGGGCAGAGGGTGTCCTGAATGCGCAAAAAACCAACGTGCGATCACAAAAAGAAAAAATATTGTTGCAACGCGAGGTTCGCTTGCGGATAAAAATCCCGACTTGGCTCGAGAGTGGCATCCGACAAAAAACGGAACATTGACACCATACGATATATCGGTCAATTCTCCGGAAAGAGTATGGTGGCAGTGTATTAAAGATAAAAGACACGAATGGGATGCCCCTGTTAATAGCAGAAACAGCGGAGTAGGTTGTCCTGTTTGCTCGGGGCATAGGCTTATGGTAGGCGTTAACGATTTGGCAACTTTAAGACCTGAGATTGCTGTGCAGTGGCATCCAACGAAAAACGGAGAATTAAGCCCAACCGATATAATTGCCGGAACTGACAAGAGTGTTTGGTGGCAATGTGAAAAAGGGCACGAATGGCAGGCAAGGATCAATAACAGGATCAACGGGAACAATTGCCCTATATGCATAGGCAAAAAAGTTCTTGTTGGGTATAACGATCTTGCAACTGTTATGCCGAGTATTGCCAAAGAATGGCATCCTACAAAAAATGAAAACTTGACACCGCAAGATGTGGTTGTAGGTTCGAACAAAAAGGTTTGGTGGCAGTGCGAAAGAGGGCACGAGTGGCAAACCTCGGTAGCTCATAGAAGTAATGGAAGAAGATGCCCTAAATGCTTTGGAGAGTCGAAAACAAGTTTTCCGGAACAAGCAATATTTTTCTATTTTCGTCGGGTAACCACAGCATATAATCGTTATTTAATAGATTCTAAAACGGAAATAGATATATATTTGCCCGATTACAAGATAGGTATTGAATATGATGGTGCATATTTCCACAAAGGAGAGACAGCTGAGCAAAGGGAAAAGCGTAAGCAAGAAAAGCTTGATAAGCTCGGAATAACTCTAATAAGGGTAAGAGAGCTTGAGGGAAAGGCGAGCGAATACACTGCATATTCGAAACCTGCAGCGAACGATGCCGAATTGACTAAAACGATAAAGAATTTATTTGCTCTCGTTGCTCGCTTGGTTCAGATTGCGTTTGATGCAGATGTTGACATTACTAGAGACAGAAACAAGATTTACGAGCAATATATACAAAGCGAAAAAGAAAACTCGTTATCAGTAGTAAACCCCGAATTAACACTAGAGTGGCACTCGGATAAAAACGGGACATTGTTGCCTGAGTTTGTTAGTGTGCATTCTAACAAAAAAGTTTGGTGGCAGTGTGAAAAAGGTCATGAATGGGAAGCGAGTGTAAACACCAGAAACAAAGGGCACGGATGCAGAGATTGTTATATGTTGACAAGAAGAACAGTTGGAGTTAGAAAAGATGATTAAAGAACTGATGCACGATCCGATATTCCTTGCAGGGAGGTCGGAGGTTGCAACGAAAGAAGATTTGCAGGTCGCGCAGGATTTGCTTGATACGCTGATGGCGCACAGAGAAAGTTGTGTCGGCATGGCGGCAAATATGATCGGCGTGCGTAAGCGCATTATCGCATTTCTTGACGAGAGCGGACGAGCTCCTACATACACGGTTATGCTCAATCCTGAGATTATCAAGAAGGATGGCGCATACGACACCGAGGAAGGCTGTCTGTCGCTTCTCGGCGGCCCTCGTAAGTGTAAGCGCTATAAGACCATCAAGGTGCAGTATCAAACCTTGGAAATGCAAACACGCACGAAAAACTTCACCGGCTGGACGGCGCAGATCATTCAGCATGAGGTGGATCATTGTAATGGTATTTTGATATAAACCAAATCTTTGGAGAAATTGATATGGAAAAAATTG